>JAQIBE010000040.1 GCA_027859235.1 Desulfobulbaceae bacterium | reverse complement strand
TGATATGGACGCCAAACTCAACACCATCGCCGGGGTTGCGAAAAAAGCCACCACAAACGGCTACCAGTGGAGCGAATACCAGCGCAGCCTGGAGCGTTTTCTCTTTGTCAAAGGCCACTCCGAGACTGAGGAGGACGAGCCTGTCCACCCACCAGAAAACAAACAGCCCTCTTTATTTTGACCCCATCTCCCCCAACGCCATCGGTCAGACCTCTTTTCAAGATACCTTGTTTTCTGCGCCGGATCTTTACAGCCATCACAACCATTCATACCAAACTCAAAGGGCAGCCATGTTCCTCACCAACACCGAAGATATTCCAGGCAAAACGATTCAAGTCTGCAAGGGCGTTGTCTCAGGCAGCACTGTGCGGGCAAAACATGCCGGCCGTGACATTATGGCCTCCATCAAAAACATCTTTGGCGGTGAACTTGTCGCCTATACCGAGCTGCTCAGTGAATCCCGGGATGAGGCCATAAGCCGCATGAAACAGGAGGCACAGGAGCTGGGCGCCAATGCCATTGTCAATGTGCGCTTTTCCACGAGCTCAGTGGCGGCTGGTGCGGCTGAGATCTATGTGTACGGCACGGCAGTGGTGGTGAAATAATCCATGGAATTAATTGTTTTCATAACCCTGCTGGGACTCGGATATTTCTTCGGCCGACTTGCCGAGAAAAGACATTTTAAATCCACCCATGACCGGGAAAAATTACACCTTCGACTCCCCACCACCTCCTTAAAAAGACCCATGGGAACACTTCCTCCCGTCACTGAAAGCAGTCTTGTGTCTGGCAATGTGGTGATCTCGGTGGATTACTGCAAACGAATCCTTGCCGGACTGCGTAATATTTTTGGCGGACAGGTCTCAGCCTATGAAACCTTGGTGGACCGCGCCAGGCGGGAAGCCATCCTGCGCATGAAAGAATCCTGCCCAACCGCAACGCAACTCATCAATCTCCGCATTGAAACATCCTCTATCTCCAAGGGAGCAAAACAACAGATCGGCTCTGTTGAAGTACTGGCCTATGCCACTGCTCTTTATTGCCGGCCAGAGGCCTAGGTTCTCTCCTCTAGCCGTTCTGACAACAGCAACAGGTTCACCAACACGTTTTCCCTATCACCACATCTCCCGCAACGTTCAGATGACCGCCGCCACCAGATAAATAAAAAACCATGCGCTACCCGCCCTCCACGGTGGAAGAAAATAACAACATCACGCCCACCCATCCCCTTAAAGAATTTGAGACGCTGCTGGTTGGCCTAGGGAATATTGAATACGAATTGGTCAAGGGCTGGTCTGAAGCTGACGCCCCCCTGACAGATTCTGAGCAAACCCACAGGATACCTTTGAACCCCTTTATTATTATGGAGCGTTCTTCGGTGAAAACGAAACACCCCAAACCGACCAAACCCGTCCTAACCAAAACTATGTTTAGTTTCAGTGTGTTAGTCCATGAACCAGCATCGTTTACTCTGACGCCGAACCCTTTTCTCAGGCTTTCCTTGCGCTCAATACAAGAAATGAGGCCAACCATTTCACTTTTTGGCTTTGATCTTGCAGAACAGGAAAGAGAGACATTTTACCTTTGAAAATTTTATTTAATAAAATCAAGAGGAGCGAACGAATGAATGTAGAAACGATCACCCCGGATAAAACCTTGGACACGAAAGGTCTAAGCTGCCCTATGCCTTTACTTAAAACGAAAAAGGCCATGGAGTCTATTTCCTCAGGACAGATTTTAGAAATAATGGGAACGGACCCCGGCTCTAAAAACGATCTGCCGACCTGGTGTGAACGCTCGGGCCATGCGTTTCTCGGCGACAAAGAAGACAGCGGTTTCATCAGGTTCTTCATTCAAAAAGGTTAAAACCCCGTCAGATAAAGTTGCACCAAAGAAAAAACCGTGGTCGGCAATCCGGTCCACGGTTTTTTCCCTGAGGGGCCAGCCATGAGCGATGCCCTCTCTATCTCAATGCGGAACCGGTCTGCCCTGATTGACCCGCCACCCCTGCCTTATCCCATTTATTTCACATATACCCCTACTCCGCCATCGCGATTCAACACCACCCATGGTATGAAGGACGTGTAGATTCAATGTTTTATTCATGAATTTTAAACGACCGACACGATGCTCACCTCATTTGACTCCATAAAAGGCCAGGAAAAGGCCAAACACCTTCTAGACACTGCGATTAGAAATGACCGGATCAGTCACGCCTATCTCTTCAAAGGTCCCGCAGGTGTCGGCAAAAAAATGACAGCCCATGCCCTGGCCGCGCTGCTCAATTGCCACGCACCTCAAGGGATGACTGTCTGCGCCTCCTGTCCTGCCTGCAAGAAATTCAACTCAGGTAATCATCCGGATTTCCACCTCATTGAGCCAGAAGGTGCAGGGATTAAGATTGGACAGATCCGCGAGCTGCAAAAGAATCTCGCCTTCCCCCCTTTTGAGGCAAAAACCAGGGTCATTCTTATCCCTGACATCCATGACACCATGGGTCGGCCTGAGGTGGCGAACGCGCTGCTCAAAACCCTCGAAGAGCCACCTGCCGACACCATGCTCATTCTCACCGGCGACGAGGCGGGACATATTCTCCCCACCATCCTGTCACGGTGTCAGGTGATTCCCTTTACCCCTCTGCCCCTTGAGGATGTCGCCGCATTACTGACCCACGAGGATCGGCAACGGGCCATGACTCTGGCAGCCATTGCTGAGGGCAGCCCGGGCCGGGCCAGACGGCAAGAGGAGCATGGATTTCTTGATACACGTCAAGCCATCATCGAAATACTGACCAGCACCGATAAAAACAGCCCCTCTCTGGTGAGCCAGGTCTATGCAATGGCCCACCAGTCTGCAGAGCTGAAAGATGATGCGGAAGAGCTTCTCGACCTTCTCACCAGCTGGATCAGGGACCTCATCATCCTCAGGTCAGACGCACCCCGGTCCACCCATCTTATTAATCAGGACCTGGCCAACCTGCCAGAGGCTGCGGAGAGTTGGTCAACATCAGCAATGATGAAATGTTTGGATGCAATAGCAACAGCCCGGCAGCAACTCAAGCGCAACTGCAACCGCACCCTCGTCTTTGAAGTTCTTTTCTTTGCCTTGCTGGATGAAAAGTGGTAAACATTTGCCTTACGCCGTTATTCCTTACCCCAAAGAAAACATCTCACCCAGGTGAAAGAGCAACCCTCTTTTATCCGTGATATCTATAATCGACCCATCCATGTCCCAAGCAAGCCAAGAACAAAAAACAGAAAACCCATCTGACACCGGACCGAATAGTCTATGGCATAAGGTGCAGTTCCGTGTTGGCGAACAGATTTTCACCGCCTCCGCCACCGTCAAAGGACTGCACCCCCAGGATCAGGTTATGGTGGTCACCGACCACGGCCTTGAGCCGGCCCGTCTGGTAGGCCATGGCCTGCCTGCCCCCAGCGAAGGCCCGCTCAAGGACCTTAAACCCGCCTTTGCC
The DNA here is from genome assembly GCA_027859235.1 of Desulfobulbaceae bacterium. Lineage (GTDB taxonomy): Bacteria > Desulfobacterota > Desulfobulbia > Desulfobulbales > SURF-16 > JAJRUT01. Next base: position 3,281 of record JAQIBE010000040.1, on the reverse strand, counting down.
ATCCAGCGCCGCTGCAACCAGGATGATCGGGATAAATTTACCCGCCTTCTTACGCGGGAGAACGAGGCCTTTCACACCTGTCGAACCCTCATTCAGAGTCATAAGCTGAAAATGAAGCTCCTTCGGGTGGAACGTTTTTATAACGGCAGCAAGGTCATTTTCTACTTCACCGCCGACAATAGAGTCGATTTCAGAACCTTGGTGAAAGATCTGGTTCAGGAATTCCGTACCCGGGTTGAAATGCGCCAGGTTGGGGTACGGCATGAAACCAAGATGATCGGCGGTATCGGCGCCTGCGGCCGTGAACTCTGCTGCGCCTCATACCTTGACAATTTTGCCCCTGTTTCCATCAAGATGGCCAAGGAACAAGCCCTGCCCCTGAACCCCACCAAGATATCCGGGATCTGCAACAGGCTGCTCTGCTGTCTCACCTATGAGTTCCCGATGTATCGGGAAATGCGGCGGCACATGCCCCGGTGCGGTAAAAACATCATCATCGATGACAAAACCTTTCGAGTCATCAAACAAAATATCCTGGAAGAGTCTGTCACGGTTATCGACCACAGCGACAGAGATATCGTTCTGGATATCCCCAAAGAGCAGTGGCAGCAAGCCCTGCACAATAGCCCGCCAAGTCAGAGCAAAGCACCTAAACCCACAGAGAAGGACAGTAACTCTCCGGGAAAGAAGAAATGACCGCCTATATCACCACACCCATATTCTACGTCAATGCCGAGCCCCACCTGGGTCATGCCTACTCCACCATCGTCGCCGACACCTATGCCCGCTTTAAACGGTTATGCGGGGAAGATGTCCGCTTTCAGACCGGTACGGACGAACATGGCGACAAGATTGTCCAGGCCGCGGAAAGCGCCGGTGAATCCCCCCAGGAGTACGTCGACCGGATAAGCCGCATGTTCAGTGATGCCTGGCCCCACCTGGATATTGAACCGGACAACTTCATCCGCACCACCGATGCCGACCATAAGGAAAATGTGCAGCGCATCCTCCAGCAGGTCTATGATCAGGGTGATATCTATTTCAGTGAATATGAGGGGTTATACTGCAAAGGGTGTGAACGGTTTCTCACCGAAAAGGAGCTGCAGGACGGCAAATGTCCCGACCACCTCACTGAACCCGATAGAATCAGCGAGCAAAACTACTTCTTCAGGATGTCAAAATATCAGGAGTGGCTGGTGGATCACATCAATGCCAATCCAGATTTCATTACACCGGAGCGCTATAAAAATGAGATGCTCTCCTTTTTAAGCGACCCCCTCGAAGATCTCTGTATCTCCAGACCGACAAGCCGCCTCACCTGGGGTATTCCCCTGCCCTTTGATGACCGCTTTGTCACCTATGTGTGGTTTGATGCCCTCATCAACTACCTCACCGGTCTCGGCTATCCTGACGATGAAAAATTCAGCACCTATTGGCCGGTGGCGGAACATGTGATTGCCAAAGATATCTTAAAGCCCCACGCCATATTCTGGCCCACCATGCTGAAGGCCATGGGACTTGAGCCCTACCAGAAACTCCATGTGCACGGCTATTGGAACATCGGTGACACCAAGATGAGTAAATCCCTGGGCAATGTCGTGCGACCCAGGGCAATGGTTGATGAATACGGGGTAGACGCAGTGCGTTACTTCCTCCTGCGCGACATGTCATTCGGCCTTGACTCCGGTTATAACAGCGAGGCGGTTGTTGCAAGGCAGAACTCGGATCTGGCAAATGATCTGGGCAATCTCTTTTCCCGTTCCCTCACCATGGTGGGTAAATTTGAGGACGGCAAGGTGCCCCCGTGCGGAACCATGGGGAAACTGGACCTGGCCCTGCAGGAAAGCTGTGCCGACATGCTTGCAACCTACAGGGATGAAATGGAACATTTTCGCTTTCATCGCGCCCTGCAGGCCGTGTGGAAAGTGGTGAGCAAGGCCAATAAATACATCGTTGAGAATGCGCCGTGGGAACTTGCCAAGGACGAAGCCAACCAGGAACAGCTGCACACCGTGTTTTATACCCTGCTGGAAACCCTGCGTATTCTTCAGGTTGTGGTTTCACCCATCATGCCTGCCACCGCCAGGAAAATGGCAGCAGGTCTTGGCGTGGACCACAGCGACACCCTGGAAATTGCCGGACAATGGGGCGGACTGAAACCCGGGACAGCGATTCAGAAACCTGAACAGCTCTTCCCGAGACTGGAAAAAAAGAAGGATGCACCCCGGCCAGCGAAGACAAAAGACAGGCAGAAGCCGAAGGGTCCCGAACAGCAGCTTGAAGGCATTATCACCTTTGAAGATTTTGGCAATGTAGAGCTTAAAGTGGCTGAGATTACGGGTGCTGAAGTGATTAAAAAATCAGACCGCCTCCTCAAGCTCACGGTAAAGGCACCGGAGGTGCGTACCATTGTTGCCGGTATTGCGGAACATTACAGCCCTGAAGAGCTGATTGGCCGGCAGGTGATCATTGTGGCTAATTTAAAACCGGCAACCCTCATGGGAGTCCAGTCAGAGGGCATGGTGCTGGCAGCCAAGGATGGTAAACGACTGGTACTGGCATCGTTATCCGATACCGTGGCCCCAGGGTCACGGGTGGCCTAGAATTGAGACATTGACAATGTCAGGCTTTTTGCCTATTTTTTATACACATGTAACCACTAACCCGCACTTCAATAGAGGTGCTACAAAACCCCCTTTAATGCCATGTCTTTTTTAGGAATACTGCTGGACTCTCTTGCCAGTTTGCTTAATTTTATTTTACAGGCCTATATGTTTGTCATTATCGGCCGCGCCATTATTTCCTGGGTCAGCCCGGATCCCCATAATCCCATTGTCCGTGCCCTCAACAACCTCACAGAACCGGTTCTCTATCGGGTACGCAAGGCACTGCCCTTCACCTACACTTCAGGTCTGGACCTTTCGCCCATTGTTGTCATGCTGGCCATTATGTTTCTGCAAAATTTCCTCGTCCGCTCCATTGCCCAACTTGCCCATAACTTCGGTTAAGCTGGTGTAAAAAATAACATGGCCTACGAGATGTCCGTAGCTACATAAGGAGCCAAGCAGGAAATTGCTATAACGGAGTCTACGCTTACCCGGTCCGTATTCTTAACGACCCCTAAGTCTTTTCACCCATAAGGAGTTCTCCATGCTGCTCACCCACGAAATGATTCAGAGTCAACAGTTCAGTCAGCGCTTTCGCGGCTATGACATGACAGAAGTTGATGGTTTTATTGATAAACTCGCTGAAAGCTATCTCTTTATCTCCACCGAGAATGA
>JAQIBE010000272.1 GCA_027859235.1 Desulfobulbaceae bacterium | reverse complement strand
TAGCATTACCCCTGGAGGTAATATGATAGATTGCACCTGGAAATTCTAATCGAAGTTGTCTTGCCATAGTTCAATGAACATACCAGAGAAAATATGCTATTTCAAGACCTGACCCCATGACTCATTCTACCGCGTATCCAAATTTAAAAAATACGGTCAGCTTTCCGGCCGGAACATTGACGATATGCAGGCCGGCGCCCGCATTGCCATCAATGAGCAAAAAGAAAACCCCATGGACTTTGCCCTGTGGAAAACCAGTAAGGACGGAGAACCCGCCTGGAACAGCCCCTGGGGATCAGGACGGCCGGGCTGGCACATCGAATGCTCTGCCATGGCCCGGAAATATTTCGGCGACACCTTTGACATCCACGGCGGCGGCAAGGACCTGATCTTCCCCCACCATGAAAATGAGATCGCCCAGAGTGAAGCGGCCTCAGGCGAAATCTTTGTCAACACCTGGATCCACCACGGCTTTGTCACCATCAAAGATGAAAAGATGTCCAAGTCTCTGGGTAATTTCCTGACGATTCGTGAGATGCTTGACCGTTATTCAGCTGAAACTCTGCGCCTCTTTATATTCTCAGCCGGCTACCGCACCCCTTTAGATTTTTCAGACCAGGCCATGAGGGATGCCGAGGCAGGAGTTGACAAGATCTACACCTGTTTGGCGACCCTTGCCGATCTGCCGGAGAATGGTTCCGACAACGGTACAGCCATAGGCAAGAGTGATTGGGTTAAACTGGAACAACTCGAAGAACGCCTTGAATCCGCCATGGACAATGACTTCAACACCGCCCAGGCCCTGGGCTATATCTTTGACAGTGTGAAAACTCTTAATAAAATAAGCGGCAACCTGCCCGTCTCTCCTGCCCAGACAGACCTGCAGCTGCTTGGTGATTGCTCCAGAACAATCACCTCATTCATGAACATCCTTGGCCTGATCACCCAGGAGCCCAAACAATATGTTCAGGAAAAACAGGAAAGGCTCCTGGCAACGCTGAGCATAACTCCTGAAGAAATTGCAACGCTTATAACTGAGCGCAATCAGGCCAGAGTCGATAAAAACTGGAGCCGGGCCGATGAGATCCGTGACATGCTACTGGAACATCATGTTGAGATGAAGGATGGTGGTGACGGGACAACCTGGCAGGTTAAAGATTAACCCAAGAGTCCACCCTCAACATATTGCTTCGGCAAATAACTGCTTAAATTTTAAGAAATTAACAATTAGCCACGGAATCCACAGAAAACACAGAAGTTTTTGTCTGTGGCTTCCGTGGCTAAAAAAAGAGAATAATGAGATTGATTGAATGGCATAAAGGAATTTCACACCACCAGGAATTCACCAGAAAAAGAAAACCAGGCCTGCACCTGTCTTGATGAACGCATTATTGCAATAATGCAAGAAGCATAATGTCAGCAATTCCCGATATCCGCATCAAGCCTTAAATTACACGGGGTTAATAACAGAGCCGGGTGGCTGGCCTACGACTCCCCTGGCGACTGCTCCACGTCCAGCCTCGCGGCTGACCGCACATGACTCGGGGCCATGATGGTTTGGTTACTCCTTGCATGTGGGGCTCTTTCAGCCCCTACTCTATGCCAGTTTTATCCCGGCGCTTTCATTATGGCCCCTAGATATTGCTCGGACTGACAAATCTTGTCAGTTATGGCCAGATTATGTCACTCCCTCTCTATTTTCCGCCCATTAGGGCAACAATATCGCGGACGCTAAAGTCCTTACCAGCAGAAATCTGTTACCATTCCAACAACTTGAAGTTTATGCACATTTTTTTTGACAAATGGCATGATTTGTGAAATGTTACTACTTAAAGAAGGACAATAGTTAAAGAACACTCTGTCCACCAAGAACCACCCTTTAACCATACCCTGAGGAGGGAAAAAATTATGATGAAAGACCTTAAAGTACTCAAAAACAACAAGGGCTTCACCCTGGTGGAGCTGATGATCGTTGTCGCCATCATCGGTATCCTGGCGGCCATCGCCATCCCGCAGTTCGCGGAATACAGAAAAAGAGGTTTTGTCGCGACGTTGAACAGCGATGCAAAGAATGCCTATACCGCTTCTGCAGCAATTATTGCTGATGGTTTATCCCCTTCCTCCATAGCGTTAATCGAAGGTGCGGGCTATACCGCTTCAGCTGACGTTACACCCACTATTGCTTATGTTAATGATAGTTCTTATGTTATAACAATAACCGGGCTTGCTGCCTGGGGTCTTGGGACAAACACTGCTACAATTGACCAGGATGGCACACTCACAAAAGCAGCACCTTGATCCCAAGATAGGCCACCGCTTTTACCTATTAACGTAAGAGCATCATTTGCAAAAAGGCTGTCCGAGCGGGCAGCCTTTTTTTATTTAGGGTAACTTCCAGAGTAAATCAGGAAGCCGAGTTCCCGTAACGGCAGCAATAGTCTGTGGGTAAGAAGAAACTGCAAGATTACGGACTGTCGGAATCCAATAACCCTACCATTGCAATGGCGAGAACGGCATAAGGGGTAGTAACGAAACAAGCCTGCAAGCAACAGTTATTTCGCAACAACTCCTTGTCGTTAATTGACCGCCTGTTCCACCACAAAGTCCCCTTTAATCAAGCCCTTAAAAAGGGTGGGTTGAAATCATGCTAAATCTGCTTGTGAAAGTACGGAAAGGCCACCAGGGCTTCACCTTGGTGTAGTTGATGATCGTTGTTGCCATCATCGGCATTCTGGCGGCCATTGCCATACTGCAGTTTGCGCAATTCAGGAAAAATAGTTTTGTTGCGACGTTGAATAGCGATGCCAAGAATGCCTATACCGCTTCTGCAACACTTATTGCTGATGGTGCATCCCCTGACACCATAGCGAAAATCCAAGGTGCGGGGTATACCCCTTCATCTGGAGTTACCCCCACTATTGCTTATGTTTCTAATGCTCAGTATGATATATTAATAACCGGGACTGCTGGCTGGGGTCTTACTACAAACGTTTCTACAATTGGCCAGGATGGCGTATTAACGCCAGCAGCACCTTGACTCCAAAGATCGGCCACCGCTTTTACCTAATAACGTAAGAGCATCATTTGCAAAAATGATGTCCTAGCGGGCAGCATTTTTTTATTTAGGGTAATGCCCAGAGTAGATCAGGAAGCCGAGTTACCGTACCGGTAGAAATAGTCTGATGGTAAGAATAAATTGCAAGCTTACGGACTGTCTGAATCCCATAACCCTACCATTGCAATGGCGAGAACGGTATAAGGAATAGTAACGAAACAAGCCTGCAGCAAGTAACAGTTCTTTCGCAACAACTCCTTGTCGTTAATTAACCGACTGTTCCACCATAAAGTCTCCCTTAACCAAGCTTTATCCCCCGTGATATTGGTCGGGCCTCCAATTATTTTCTTTTTCCCATTATCTGGCTGACCGGATTTATTTTTCTGTTCTTTAATGCGGTTGGGGTCATGGCCTGGGACACTAGCGCGGTTCACTGCACACCTTTATCGCCCGTCCCCTTTCGCACACGGAGTACGCCCTTGGACTCTTTACCGGACGGGCACTGATCCTGCCCCTTCTGCATTTCATCTTAGGAACGATGAGCTGGACGGTGCTCAATTTTATCAAAGGCTCTGTTCGGGAAGACTACTTTCAGCATCTATCTCTTCCCTTCTTTTTGCTGGCCGCCTTCGGCCTGTACTGGATACAACTGATGCTGCTCTCCATCATTCTGCTTTTCTCCAGTGTGATCCGGGGCAGCTTTCCAGTGTTGATGCTCAGCCTCTGCTACTATTTCATCTGCACCAGCCTGCCGGTGGTGCGGGAATTCATCAGCCAAAAGACTGAGGCAGGGATGAGCCAGTATCTCAGTGGCATCCCGCAAGGACTGACCGCCATCTTACCGGATTTCTCCCGGCTTAATGTCAAGACCCTTGCCGCCTCCAGCGATCAAGCGTCACCCTTTCTGGAGATTGGACAGCCGTTTCTGCTGGGATTTCTGTATATGGTTATTGTTCTCTGGCTGGCGTGCCTGATCTATAAACGGCGTGAGCTGCAATGAAAGCAGTGAGTTCCTTTTTTTGTCGGTGTCGTTCTTGCCTATGGACTTCTTTTTTCGCACTTAGACAACAAGGCACAGGGAGGGACAACGAACAGCGCTGGAGTTTGCCCCGCCGGCTCCGTTCTACCGTGTTGCCGCGGGCTACCTTACGCAATTGGCCTCCGAGATGCTCTTTCTCCGCACCAGTGTATTCCTGGGCGGCGTGCCACCAGGCACAGACACGACAAGCTATGCAGACGGATTGGCCAACAACTTCGAGGTCGTGCCCACCCTTGACC
>JAQIBE010000219.1 GCA_027859235.1 Desulfobulbaceae bacterium | reverse complement strand
CTTACCTGGTCAAAATTCTTAACACCCCCAAGGTCCCAGGGAAAGGCTTGCCCAGAGCGCCAGTAAAATTCCTGTGCATTTTCAGCTTTACTTTCGTTTCATCATCATTATAGAATGTTCTTGATGGCAACAAAGGGGCAGAACATCAACAGGATCGGGTACGGGCTCCTTCAAAAAAATATGATATTGAAAAAGGAATAACGGAGATCATTATGAATAAGTCTGAACTTGTTGACGCCATAGCACAGGAAATGGACATGAACCCAAAGGATGCCACCTCAGTGGTGAATACCATTCTTGATTCCATGTGTAATACACTCATTGGTGGTAATACTATTGAGATTCGGGGATTTGGGAGTTTTGTCATCAAGGACTATGATTCATACCGGGGAAGAAATCCCAAGACGGGTGAGAATATTGAGGTTCCGCCGAAGAAGTTGCCCTTTTTCAAGGTCGGCAAGGAGCTGCGGGAAAAGGTGAATAGACGTACCCAGTAACCGTCATAATGTTATGCATGAAAAGAGGCCGCTTCGATCATCATCGAAGCGGCCTCTTTTTTTTAGCCACAGAATCCACGGACAAAAACTTCTGTGCTTCCCGTGGATCGAAGTCTACGCTATCTCCGTGGCTAATTGTTTGATTATTAATTTCTTATCTGACTCTGCACTATTCTCAGTAGCAGGGTGGATATGTTTTTTCTGGAGCGTTGTCCGGAAAATTTTCAGTGTTTCCTTGATGAATGCAGCCAAACACGTACCGAAATTCAGCAGCGAAGTCGCGCAATTACGTGGTTGGCGTAATGATTCTTAGGAAACCAAGAAATTTTCTGCCAAAAGTGGAAGGGAAAATATCTCCAGCCGGATTGGTGGCTCAGCTGCAAATAGTGCAGAGTCATGATTTCTTAAAATCCAAGTAGTTATTTGCCGAAGCAATAATGCTGAACAGGGTGTTATTTATCCATTGTCTGCTTCAACTCTTCCAGCAACTCCCGCAAAGATTTACCATCAGGAGTGGTTGCATCGGGGTTCAGGGCCACGGCCTTTTCCCAGGCGCTGATGGCCCCATCCACATTATGCAGATCGGTCAAGTTCACCAATCCGGTATTGAACAGGGCAATGAGGTGGCCCGGGTCACGGCTTAGAGCCTCTGCAAAGCAGTCAATGGCCTTTCCCGGCTGTTTCGTCCGACGATACATAATTCCCATATCGGTCCACACATTTGGGTCCGTATTATTAATGGTAAGACCACGGTCGTAGGCCAGGATGGCCTTTTTATGCTGCTGGGTGTCAAAATAATGATGGCCCAGGGAGACCCAGGCCTGATAATTCTCCGGTTCCCGCTGGGTAAGATCAACAAGGGAGAGGATCGCATCCTGTTCCTGCGTGTGGTCATGGGTGTCAGGTCCTGGGGCTGTCCCCTGCTTGGCTGGCTGGGGGAGATCAGGTGTGGATTGCATGGCGGAGAATATAATGCCGCCGATGAATCCGGCAATAAGGGCAATGATGACAGCGAAATACAGGGTTTCTTTTTTGACCATTGGTTGCGTTCTCTCTTGCTTGTCGGTGGTTGATAGCATATTCCCCCATGGATGAGGGGATATTTATAAATTATGTGTAGTGTAAACTAAATGGCAAAGAGAATATAGAGGATTAACCCATAGCGGGGATGTAATTTAGGTGACCCCACTATGGGTGGTGGAGGTGTCCATCCATGTCCCACTAACGGCGCAGGGCCAGGCTTACATTCATGTCGGTGCATCGGCGTGTGAGTATAAAAAATTCAACTTTTAAACATCTTTATCCGCGTTCCTTGTAGTGGTGGGAAAAATAAGGGTAAAAAAAACTTGACCACCCTCGGATGAATCTGTTTAATAGTCCTTAAATCAATCTAGGTAAAAGTTCCGGCCGGGTTGATATGCAATAGTTGCTTTAAACAGTAGGGGGAAGAGTTTTTTCATAGAGAAAAAACTATTTTTAAAATTTTTCAGGAGAGAGAAATGAAAAAGATTTTATCCACAGTTGCCGCACTCGGCCTGGTTGCCGGTGTTGCATCCACCGCATCCGCACTGGAATTCAATGTTTCCGGTCATTATTTTTTGGAAGGCGTTTATCTGAGCTCCGGTAGCGGTGACGGTATTAGTCCAAATTCTTCGACAATCGCTGGTGAAGATGAAGATAGTAATGATGCCTTCTGGCGTCATGAGTTCAAGATCAAGCCCGTTATGAAGGTTAATGATAAGATCACCGTGAAGTCTACCATCTATTTGGCGGGTTCAGGTCAAAACACAGCGGGTGGTTCTGACGGAACATGGGGTCAGGATGATAACGCTACTGCTGACGGTGGTAATATCGATGTGGCGCATATCTATATGGAATATACGTCTCCTGTCGGTCTGGTACGTATGGGTCGCACCTCTGCCGGTCTCTGGCAGGGTGATTTCCTCAGTAATGATCAGCATGCCAACCGTCTGATGTTCTTCCCCAACTTCCTGCCTGAGAATGTTGGCGCCTGTTTCTTCCTGCAGAAGTCTGCTGAAAACGATGGTGAAAACACCTCTGCTGATGCTGACAAGGATGTATATGAAGCCGCTGTCTGGTACAAGACCAAGGACATGATTGCTGCCCTCGGTTACGACTACATCCGTAATGCCACAGATGAAGGAACCGCGGGAACTTATAGCTGGAATTATGATACTACTAGTCCTGCAATTACTGTATCTCCTGCAACAACCGGTTCATTATCAACAACTCATGTTCTGAAAGGTTATTACAACCAGAACTTCAGTAATATGTATGTTGAGTCTGAAGTTGCCTATATTTTCGGTGAGGTAGAGGAAGATGTAGAAACCGTAAATAATCAAGATCAAGATATTAAAAAGTTAGGTTTCATGGCTGATGTCGGCATGAACATGGATAAGCTCGATGTGGGCATGATGTTCATCTACGCTACCGGTCAGGACGACGATGAACTTGACGATACGGAGCTTGGTTCACTTGGCGAGCAGTTCCAGCCCTACAACATCCTCACCGGTGCTACCACCGGCATGATGGTTAGTGACTATAATGCTGCTCGTATCACAGACGCGGGTATCATCTCCCTCGGCGTGCATGCTGATTTCGCCGTATCCGATAAGCTTTCTCTGAACTCCGCCCTGGTCTACGCTGAAGCAGAGGCTGATGCGTCTGGTGTTGATGATGAGTTAGGTTGGGAAATCGACCTCGGCATGTCTTACGCCCTCCTGGACAACCTCACCTATCAGATGGACTTCGGTTATTTGATGGCCGGCGACTGGTTTGAAGAAACAGCTGCAGATAATATGGATGCAGAGGACGTATACACTCTGACCCATCGTCTCACCATGGAATTCTAATCTGACTCCTACAGTCTGATTCCATGTTGGCAAAGGCTCGAACCGGTTATCCGGTTCGGGCCTTTTTTTTTGTGCCCTCCATGGCGGTAAACCCAGCCCAGACCGGGGGAAGCCTATTCGCAGAGCAGGCAGGCGCAGACTCCGAGGGCGTTGCCAACGGCAGGGTCTGCAGCGGGGCAGGGTGTTGGTCTGGTCATAAAAAAGGCGGTGGGTGCTTTAAGCACTCGCCGCCTTTCTGTTTAACCCTTTCAGGTCAACATTGTCTTGGTACTGCAGAAGCCTTGGGGGAGATGACTTCCCCAGCCTGTTCCTGGCCCCTGCTGCGCTGTTGTCAGTAGAGATCCCGGTTACGCATCATTCCAGCTAGCGCCACCTCTTTTGAGAATCACGCCTATCTTCCCGGTCGTTTCGTGGTTGGCCGTCTCTATTATTTTGCCCTTCAGCGTCCTCTTCATCATACTCTGTATCCGGATCCCTTTTGTCGCCTTTCCGATACGTTTTGGCTGACCCCTTGCTCCTGTCCTGGCGCAACTCGTTGGTCTGGCGCTTTGTCCTGTCCCTCCGCTCATCGTTCTGGATATACTCTTCTTTAGGTCCCCTTTTGCGCTTGTTGCGGTTCTCTTTGATCTGGCGTTCCTGTTTCTTGTCGCGGGACATTCTGCCGCGGTCCTGGGTGTCTTCGCGCAACTCGTTGGTCTGGCGCTTTGTTCTGTCCATCCGCTCATTGTCCTGAATATACTCTTCTTTAGGTCCCCTTTTGCGCTTGCTGCGGTTCTCTTTGATCTGGCGTTCCTGTTTCTTGTCGCGGGATATTCTGCCGCGCCCTTGCATGTCTTCGCGCAACTCCTTTCTGTTATCCCTCTGGTCTAGCCGCTGCTGCTCCTGTTTGCGCATATTCTGGGGTCTTTTTTGTCGTTCTCTCTGTTTATGCTGCTGCTCTTTTTTAAATTTACCTGGTGGGTAGCGTTTGATATTTTGTTGATGCTGACGGTACGGCTGTGGGTCAGCGAGATCCAGGGTGACGAAGTTGTTCAGGTTGATCCGGATGTGGGGCGGCAGCCTGGACGCTGACTGCCAACCATTATTATAGGGGTAAA
>JAQIBE010000211.1 GCA_027859235.1 Desulfobulbaceae bacterium | reverse complement strand
CATCCCCCTTATTGCCCATACTGATCACCCGGGAAAGACCAAGATGATTATCCAGCGCCAAATCAACCAGCACAGAACAAAGGGCACCGGACTGGGATAGAATGGCCACATTCCCGGCCAGGGGAAGCTCACCTAAAAAAGAGCAATTGAGCAGGCCATGGGTATTCATCACCCCGAGGCAATTCGGGCCCACCAGCCGCACACGGCGCTTCGTACAGTAATCTACCAGTTTTTCCTCAAGAATCCTGCACTATGCCCCTGATTCACGAAAGCCGGAGGATAAAATAATGATAACCTGTGCCCCACCCGCAACCGAATCACGCACCGCCTGTTCCACCAAATCCTTCGGCACGGCCACCACACTGAGCTCAACCTCAGCACCGGACTCACGTAACGATGGATAACAGGCCAACCCGCATAGTTCAGAGGTAAAGGGATTAATCGGGATAATCTGCCCTGAAAAACCTCCGTCAATGAGATTATTCAGCACAATGGCGCCAACCTTTGCCGCTGACCTTGAGGCACCAATCACGGCTATGGATTTTGGAGTAAAAAGGGTTTCAAGCATACCACGCCCCAGATGAATTTTAAGATGAGTCCTGCACATCTATAAGTATATATGATTACCACCCAACTTCAACCTAACTTAGAGAGAACACAAACAATATTCTGTCACTCCAACAAGTTAGGGGCCGTTAAGAATGTTTATCCGGTAAGCGCAGACTCCGTTATATCATTTTTTTACGGCCCCTTATGCAGCTATAGACATCTCATTGGCCATGTTATTTTTTCCAACTGCTTACCAGTTGCCAGTTTACCGTTTACAGTTCGTGGATGTTGACGTTATCTGATGCATTTTACCTTGAACCGTAAACTGGCAACCGTAAACCGTAAACGTTACAAGGGGTTCCATTCAACAAGACAGCGGTACCAGTCATTGGGGAAAAACAATACAGACGGCAAGAAGGGAGCCATCCCATCCCCCTACTTCAATCCCAGCCTGAAATTAAACGAGTTCTCATCTGCGCGGCGCTTGCCTTTGCTCGACTTCTGCACTTTCCCAACCAGGGCCAGGAGATCCCGCCGTTTTAACTTCTCGCCGGAAATATCCACTCCCATAAAATCAATCCCCATCTTGCTCAGCTCATGAATCTGGCCAAACAGGGAAAAAGGGTCAGGGGAATAGGCCACGGTCTGCCCGCCCCTTACAGCAAGAACCAGATCCTCGCCACGGGGACTGGTCAGCACCTTGCCGGGCTGCAAATGGGAAGATTGCAGACGGCTGGTGAATAAGGGCGGATGACCGTAAACCTCCATACCAATGCGGCTGGTCCCGCGATTATGGGCCAGGAGTTTCAGATTATCAAGATCTGTTTCTATGGATACGGCGGTCTGCATTACCCCATTTTTCTGCAGGGCAACCAGGGCCATACTGTTGAGAATATTTAAGGTATAACCGCCGAACAGAACCAGTCTCTTCTGCCGTGGTAATTTTATCCCCTTGTGAATCTCACGGAGCATGACGATCTGGGAAAGATGACCAATCTGAAACTGGTAAAACCCCAGTTCAATGAGAGCCTGCAACGCCTTGGTGTAGAAATCAAGATCATCCTCCAGAATAACCGGAGGCAGACTCCACACCAGAACTCGCGTCATACTCCTTACCCCCTTTTTCTCCCTGAACACATGGGAGAGGGTCTCCCGATCAAGGGCCAGCGCCACCTTTTCAGGTCTGATTTCCCGGGCAAGATTCACCACCTGCCAATTATCACTGCGCAGCCAAATAGGGGGGACATAAGCATCATCGCCACCCCTCCCCTTCTTTTTCTTCTTGGAACGACGGGGGATCGTCTTCAAACCAAGCTGCTTATAGATCAATGTCGAACGGTTATCCTCGCGCAGGGTATCCTCCACATATTCAAAATCAGCGGGTCGAATAAACTTAGCCTTAACCCGGCGTCCCTTCACATCCACCTTATAAACAACATCACCGGGGTTCAGCTCACGATCTCCAAAGTCAAGGGTAACCTTCCACCCCTTCAGACCCTTGGCAACCAACCCGTTACGATCCTTCATCTTTTTCAAGGTGAGGGAAACACGTTCCCCCGAGCGTTCCTGATGCACCCGGAGACGATCGCCCACCTCCACATCATCTTTCAGTTTAACCTCGGCCCAGCCACCATCATGCTTACCCACTCGACCCAGCAGGGTGCCGATATTACCGGATTGCTGAGGCGCCAAGGCATCCTCAGGGTTTGCACCAGCAAAATACCCTCCTGTTGGCGTCCGCCCCATGGACTGAGCAATGAGAGCTTTACATTCGGGCAGGACCGCTGCAAAATCATCCAGATTATCCAGGGCCAAGCGGTAGGCCTTCACCACTGACGCCACATAATGGATGGAACGCATGCGTCCTTCAATCTTCAGGGAGGCTACACCGGCATCCACAAGATCCGGCACCATTTCAATACCGGAGAGGTCATTCATGGAAAAATCATACCCCTTTTCTTTGCGGCTCCGGGAGGATCCCGGGACATCCTCATGACTGTACAGACGACGGCAGGGCTGGACGCAGCGTCCGCGTAACCCCGAACGGCCACCGAGGTAGCTGGAGAACAGACATAGCCCGGAATAGGCAAAACATAGGGCACCATGGACAAACACCTCGATCTCCGCCTCTTCCCGGCAGGCACGGCGAATCTCAGGCAAGGTCAGCTCCCGCGCCAGCACCACGCGGGGGAACCCCATCTTGGCCAGCTGCCTGACCCCGTAATGGTTATGGGCCAGCATGAGGGTTGAGGCGTGAAATTCCAAGTCTGGGAAATGTTCGCGACCAATCTGATACAGACCCAGATCCTGAACAATGAGCGCATCCGGCTTAAGGGCATCACACATGGCAAGCATATCACAGACTTCAGCCAGCTCATCCTGACGCACCAGACTATTGGCGGCAAGATACACCTTGACCCCGTTGGCATGGCCGAAATCAATCATGGAGGCCACCTCAGCCACCGAAAAATGGTGGGCGAGATTTCGCGCATTAAAATTTGGTGCACCAATGTAAATGGCATCGGCACCGGCATCCACAGCCGCCTCAAAAACTTCAATGGAGCCGGCAGGGGCAAGGAGTTCAGGGAGAATATCTTGTGCAAGTTTCATAAATTAACAACAATTTTATTTTTCATATTTTATAATTTCTACCCAAAGACGTCTTTCACAACTCGACAAGATCAGGGCAGTGTTTCAAACTTCTCCAAACCGCATGCAGCATACGGAACGACCATAAAAAAAACCCCTTAAAAACATTGCGAATTTAAAGGGGCTGCAACTCTTCAATCCTACCCAACAGTGCATCACGTTTCATCAACCGCCAGGGGGAGGTAAAAGCAGAAATTATTGCCGCCTGCCACCGGTTCATAACTCACACGGCCTCCATGGATTTCAACCACCTGGCGAGTAAACGCCAGACCATGACCTTTGCCGGACTGAAACCCGGCATTATCACAACGAAAACCTTCATCAAAAACAAATTGCGCCTCAGCAGGAGAGAGGTGGGGTCCCGTTGAAAAGACATTAAACTTTACCCCCCCGCGACCTTCACCAAAACAATCGCTGACATACTCCCGGCCATAGGCCACAAGCTTAACATTATCCACACTACCTTCGCTGACACTGGCATATTTCAAGGCGTTGGAAAAGAGATTCGCATACACCTGCGCCAGCAGTCCAATGTCAACGTTCAGGGCAATCTCTTCATCACGCATATCTGCAGGACGCCGCACCACAATATTATGATGTTTGAAACGGTTGGCAAAATGCTCAAGCTGGGGATCAATAATCTCCTGCTCGACAAAACATTTTTTCGGCCGCAGAACCAATTCACCCCGGTCAAAATGATCCTTCCGAAACAATGATTCAATGAACAAGGAACTGCTGGCATGATGTTTCTCCAGCTCATTGTGATGGCTCAGAAAGGAGTCATGCAATGCGGCAACCTTTGCAACGATCTCCCTGCACGACTTATTATCCGCAACGCCCAGGTCCTCCTGCTGAGAGAGAATGGCATCTTTCAACTCACCCATTACATCAATGTTGTGCCGCAACTTCTTGAAGAGATGTCTGAAATACATATTAGGAATGATGACATTATGCTCAATATCTGTCACCAGACCCTGGACAAACTTAATATGCTGTATATTCTGACAGGCAGACACCTTATCATTTAACGTTATGCCGATGCGGTTTGCATAAATGGATATAAAAAACTGCTCTTGTTCAGAGAGGGGCTGGCCAGGGGTAACCTGGAGAATACCCACCGGTACCTGTTCGTTGGTGCGCAATGGCCCCATATATACGGGAAAGAACAAAGAACCATCAAGATCAATGGTCTCATGCTGGACCTGGATATGACTTGGGGCAGTTACCGGAAAGGACTCGTCAAGATCACTGGCCCGCACCAGTTTCAAATCACCATGCTGATCATTGAGATACAACCGACACTCCACATCCATGGATTGCTTTAAGGTCAGCACACAAATCGTGTAATAATCCTCAAGGGTGTCATACTCATGAACCAGATCAAAAAAGGTCTTTAAAATCCCATCCTGGGCCTGGGTGAAATGATGGTGGGCATAATCTCCCCCCTTTGCGGTAATCCTCGTAAGTAAATGCTCCTTTGTACTTCCTGCCATATTAGCCTTCTCCATTAAAAAATGGTTCATGCAGCATCATGATGGGAAGCTGTCTCTTCTTTTAATAAAGAGACCCACCAGTACAATTTTTCCAGCAAGCTACGTTATGGTCAGTCATGGGATTCGAGAATAACCTCATCACAACCAAATTTCTCTTTGAGCAAGACATGAACATGCTCATTCCGGGATTCCATGACATCCATACCGCCGTAATTCGCCTGGATAGGCAGTTCACGGCCGCATTTACGATTAATGAGAACACCCAGCTCAATAGAGCGCGGGCGACCAATATCCATGATAGCGTCCAGGGCCGCGCGAATCGTCCGTCCTGAATACAGTACATCATCAATCAGAATAATAGTCCACCCCTCAACTGCAAAGGGAATATCTGTGGTCTTAACAATGGGGAGCTGGGCAATCTGCGTCCAGTCATCACGATAGAGGGTAATATCAAGGGAACCCACCGGAACCTCACGTTGTTCCTGCTGCCGAATAATGGTCTGCAGACGATCAGCGAGAAACACACCACCGGTGTGGATACCCACCAGGGCAAGCTTATCCACCCCGCGGTTCATCTCCATAATCTGCAGGGCAATACGATGCAAGGAACGGTCAATATCTACGGCATTCATAAGAATGGTGCGGGTTGTTGCCATTACTCATCCCCTCCCATGGTCCGATCCCAGAAATAATCAATACCAAGGTCATGCACGCGGTTAATGGCCTCGGGAAAGGCGTTGCATTCCTCAGCAAAAACCTTATCAGCAATCATCTGGGGGGTATCGTCATCAGCGACAGACACGGGAGTCTGGACTACAATTGGCCCCTCGTCGTACACCTCATTGGCAAAATGCACGGTACAACCCGTGACGGTTACCCCACGTCTTTTCACCGCCCGATGCACATGCATGCCATAAAAGCCGGCCCCGCAGAACGCCGGGATGAGGGAGGGGTGAATGTTCAGGACTGCCTTTTTCAAGGTTGCAGGCGGCGTGTACAGCTTGAGATACCCGGCAAGGAGAATCAAATCCACATCATACTTTGCCAGCAAATCATTGATCTCAGCATTTGTGGGACAATAAAAGGCGGGGTAGCCGTACTTCTCAGCCTTTGTAAGACCAAGCGCCCCTTCAACATTGGAGATAACAACTTCAATGGACCCCTGCATGGTGCCTGCAGCAATACGCTCATGGAAGTTATCCAAGGTGCGGCCACTGCCTGAAAGTAAAACAGCCATTTTCATGGGTTATGCCTCGTTACTAAGGGTGAGGGATGAGATGTAAGAGGTTCGGCATGGAAGAAATTCATGATGCCCTTCCCCTCACAGTTCTCGGCTGGCTACACCAACTCCGGATGTTTATCTGCATCAACCTGATCAAGCCACTGGATAATGGCGGTATCATAGGCGGAGGTCAGGGCAAACACCTTGCGGGCCAACTTGAAACGGGTCTTCAGGGTTGTATTACCGGTTGCCTTAAGTTCACTCACCACAATGGGGTAATCCGCAGGATCAACGATAACGGTCACATCCTGATAATTCTTGGCAGCGGCGCGCAGCATGGTGGGCCCGCCAATATCAATATTTTCAATGGCATTGGCCAGTGTACAGGCAGGATCAGCAACCGTCTTCTCAAAGGCATAGAGATTAACCGCTACAATATCGATTGCCTGCAGACCATGCTCCTGCATCTGCGCCACATGATCCGCATTGGTCTTCTGAGCCAGAATACCGCCATGCACCTTTGGGTGCAGGGTCTTGACACGGCCGTCGAGCATCTCAGGAAAACCAGTGAATTCAGAGACATCTTTCACCGCAATGCCCTCAGCACGCATTTTTGCTGCGGTTCCACCAGTGGACAATATCTCAATACCCAATGCTTCAAGCTCACGGGCAAACCCTTCAATGCCAGATTTATCGGTGAGGCTGATTAATGCCCTTTCTGCTTTCTTCATGATTCATCCTTATTTTATTATAGTTATTTTCTCGTAAATTCCCGAATAAGCCGCCGATCTCTCTTGGATGGACGCTGAGGGGGCTGCACATGACCTGCATGGGCAAATTTCCTGCTCTCCCGGGTTTGTTCCCGATGGGCAAGGGATTCAGGTCGCTCCACGTAGAGGGTCTGGGCAAAGGCTGCCGGTCCCCGTTTTTCCGCTAGGGCCACCACATCAATCACCCACTCAATATGCTGGCGGGTAATGGTTAGACAATCGCCAACTCTTACGCCCTTTGCCGCTTTCACCCGCCCATGATTCAAATGAACCTTACCGCCCGAAACCGCTTTGGCAGCCAGCGAGCGTGTCTTAAAGAAACGAGCCGCCCAGAGCCATTTGTCAACGCGAACCTGTTCCCCATCCGCATAGTGAACACTCATTATTGTCCCTTAACTTAAATCATCTATAGAGCTACACACTCTACCATAAATAACAGCCCTTCTCAAACCCGCTTTTTCATCACTATTATTTAATCTATGCAACCCGCAAGCCCTGTAATCCGGCAAGTTCATAAAAGAGTCGCGCCAACGGCAGAAAACGTGTAAAAAGACCCCACTATGGATCTAAAAAATGTGGGAATAAAAGACATCCGGTTCCCTGTGAAAATCAGGGAGAAGGGGGGGACACGTCAGGACACGGTGGCCCTCATTACCCTCCAGGTTAATACGCCAAAACAATTTTGCGAAGATTGTGTATCCACCCTGCTGGGGTTGCTGGGCAAATATGGAGATGACATCTCCCCCCCGGCATTTCCAGCCCTGCTCAAGGAGCTGAAAACCGAGCTCATGGCGGATTCGGCAAAACTCACCATGACCTTTCCCTATTTTATTGAAAAAAAGGCACCCGTCACCAAGACCGCCGGCCTCATGGAGTACACCTGCTCCTTCACCGGAACCTCTGAAAATGACGATGACCTCATCATGTCCATGTGGGTCCCCACCACCACATTATGCCCCTGCTCCAAGGAAATCAGCAAGTATGGCGCCCATAATCAACGGGCAGAGATACGCCTGGATGTGAAATTTTCCGATTTTATCTGGCTTGAGGATCTGATCAGCATGGTTGAGTCAGGGGCCTCCTGCGAAGTCTTTTCACTGCTGAAACGACCCGATGAAAAATACGTCACTGAAAAGGCCTACGAAAACCCCATGTTTGTTGAAGATGCGGTGCGTAAGGTTGCCGGGTTAGCCAGCGCACACCCCAGCATCACCTGGTTTTCCGTTGGCGTAGAATCGTTCGAATCCATCCATAAGCACTCGGCCTACGCCATTGTCACCAGCGACACCATGGGGTGTTAAGCAGTTGTAACAAATTAACATGCCCACGGAGATGTCCATAGCTGCCTGAGGGGGTATAAGGAAATTGCTACAACGGAGTCTGCGCTTACCTGGAGTCTACGCTTACCTGATCAACATTCTTAACGGCCCCTAGGCACCCCGACCACCCGCTTCGCACAAAACATTTCTGGGTGTTGTCTTAATCCCTAAACAGACCATGCTCCTCTATATATTCCCAAACCCCCGGGGGCAGGAGTGACCGCCCCCCTCCGCGACCTTCCTCCAAGACCTTACGCACAACAGAAGAGGAAACCCGCTTTTCAGGGACATCAAAGGCTTGAATACGTGACGCCTCATCCCCGAATAATTGCTCAGCCACCGCTGCAATATCATTTCCCTCTCGCTGACACACGGCAAGGGTAGCATATTCTGGGAGTTGCGCATAATCCTTCCACGACCCCATTTCCACAAAGACATCAAACCCCATCAAAAAGAAGAGCTGCTCTTTTCCCTGGGACTCGGCATGTAACTGACGCAACGTATCAATGGAATAGGAAAAACCACCCCGTAAAGATTCAAGGGGCGAGACAGAGAACGCAGGATAGGGGGCCACCGCGATCTCAAGCATGGCGAGCCTATGCTGAAACGGGCAAAGACCTGCATCTGACTTATGGGGTGGTGAAGAGGAGGGAATAAACAGAATCTGATCCAGCTCAAGGACGTGTAACGCCACTTGAGCCAGATGGAGATGGCCAATATGAACGGGATTGAACGTCCCGCCCAGGATACCTTTCTTCACAAGAGTAGTTGCCATATCAATCCGGCAACAGGCTTATAATGAAGTGATTGCAAAGCTGATCTGTCACCGCAATACCCTAGACCCGAACCTGACCATCACCGTAAACGATGAACTTCTTGGTGGTCAGTTCCTTTAAGCCCATGGGACCATAGGCATGAAGCTTGGTGGTGGAAATACCAATCTCACTGCCGAGCCCGAACTCGCCGCCGTCGGCGAAACGGGTAGAGGCATTAATCATCACGGCAGAGGCATCAACCTCACGGATGAAGCGCTGACTATTGGTGTAATTTTCAGTAACAATGACTTCGGTGTGCTGAGAGCCATAGGCCACAATGTGATCCATGGCCTCATCAAGAGAACTGACAACCTTCACCGCCAGAATCAGCTCGAGAAACTCCATAGGCCAATCGGCCTCAGTGGCAGGAACCGCCTTCCTTATAATGGAACAGGTCTTCTTACAGCCGCGAATCTCAACCCCTGCCGCAAGCAGATTTTCAGCCACAGCGGGGAGGAAGGTTCCGGCAATCTTTTCATGCACCAGTAAGGTCTCAAGGGCATTGCAGACACCAGGACGCTGCACCTTGCCGTTATTAACGATATTGACCCCCATCTCAATCTTGGCGGATTCATCAATAAAGACATGACACACGCCCTTATAATGTTTGAGCACGGGAATACGGGAATTCTCAGATACAAAACGAATAAGACCTTCACCGCCCCGGGGAATAATGAGATCAATCTGCTCTTCCATCTGCAGCATGCAGGTCACGGCATCACGATCAGTGGTGGGAATAACCTGAATCACGGCAGGATCAACATCTTCACTACGCAGCGCATCCTGCAACACCTGAGCCAGGGCCAGATTCGAGTGAATGGCCTCTGAACCGCCCCGCAGGACAATAGCGTTCCCCGCCTTCAAACAGAGCGAAGCCGCATCCACCGTGACATTTGGCCGTGATTCATAAATCATACCAATAACACCAAGGGGGATACGCATACGACCAACCGTGATCCCGGAAGGGCGGCGGCTCATATCGCTAATCTCGCCGACAGGATCAGGCAGGGCAATCACCTGGCGCAAGCCATCGATCATGGCCCCCATAACCTTATCGGAGAGCTCAAGGCGATCAAGCATGGCAGCGGACAAACCTTTTGCCTTACCTGCCACAAGATCCTTCTGGTTTTCTGCTTGAATAAAAGCTGTCTGCGCGAGAAGGCCAGAGGCCATGGACTCAAGCACCCTATTCTTCTTTGCCGTGGATAAAGCTGCCATGGAACGGGCAGCGATTTTGGCGTCCACAGCTATTTTCTTTATGGTTTCTTGAATGGACATATGCACGTTCCTTTCATAGGATGATTTGCTGTTTAGACTGACGGGCGCGAACACTCCTGCCTTGCAGCTTACAGAATAAAAGCTATCAGCCTTTTCAAATTTGTCAAACAATTATAAAAGAGGGAAATCCCCCTGAACCTCAAGCACACCGGACTACAGCGTCACCAGATTATCCCGATGAATCACTTCATCATCACCCTTTGCCCCAAGGATTTCAGCAATATCGGCTGAATGATGACCACTAATCATCTGCGTCTCATTGCTGGTATAATTCACCAAACCAGCAGCTACAGTCTTCCCTTGACCATCCAGACAATGAACTGCATCACCAACATCAAAATTACCCCGAACCTCAACAATACCTGAAGGAAGTAAACTGGCACCCTTACGTTTCACAGCCCGACAGGCCCCCTCATCAAGAACCAGATACCCTTTGGGCCGCAGGACATAGGCGATCCAATGTTTACGGGAGTGGAGCTTGACGTTTTCCTCATTGGGCAAGAAAAACGTCCCCAGGAGTTCGCCCTTGAATAAGGACTGGATCACCCCGGGTTTCCGGCCAGGGCCGATAAAGGAGTGTCCTCCCCGGGCCGCCACCATACGGGCCGCCATAATCTTGGAACGCATGCCGCCAGTACCAAGGATGGAACCGCTATTCCCCGCCATATTAATAACGTCATCATCAACCCGTGGCACGGTATGTAAGGCCACAGCATCCGCGTCAGTATGGGGATTGGCGGTGTATAAAGAATCTACATCTGTAAGACAAATGAAGATATCCGCATCAATCAAATTGGTAATGAGCGCACCCAGGGTGTCGTTATCACCAAACTGCAACTCTTCAGCTGACACGGTATCATTTTCATTAACAATGGGGAGTACACCCCACTCAAAGAGGGTGGTCAGGGTGGAACGAATATTGAGAAAGCGGTTTCTGTGGGCAAGATCATCATGGGTAAGCAGGATTTGCGACACCTGCACACCACGAGCGGCAAAGAGCTGCTCATAGGAATACATAAGGCCAGACTGGCCCACCGAGGCGACGGCCTGCTTCTCCTGCAGGGAGAGTTTAGGCCGGGTCAGGTCAAGTTTCTTCCGGCCGACAGCAACCGCCCCGGAACTCACCAGCACCACCTCAAGGCCCATCTCCCGCAAAAAGGAAATTTCCGTGGCCAGGGACTCCAAGGTCTTCTGGTGCAGACCGTTTTCATCGGTAAGGACGGCACTGCCAACTTTAACCACAACACGCTTAACCGATTGCAGATGGGCAAGGCGAAGTTTCTGTCCCTCTTCAGCCGTAATAGTAAACATAACCTTAAACTTCTTCCTCAAGAAGAATCTCAGACAACCAATCCTTCAACCCATCAAGCCCTGCACCTGATTCTGCTGAAATTGCCATGGTCTCGAGACCTGCAGCCTGAAATGTTTCCTGAACTGCCTTGAGTTCTTCATCACTCAGCAGATCCTTCTTATTTAAGAGAATCAAACGTTTTCGATCAACAAGCTCATCGTTAAACTGGGCCAGCTCCTTTTCCAAAATACGATACTGATCAAGGGGGTTGCCCTCAAAACCTGAACCATCAATAACATGGAGGAGAATACGGGTACGCTCCACATGGCGTAAAAACTTATGACCCAAGCCTATACCCTCACTGGCACCTTCAATAAGCCCGGGGATATCTGCAACAATACAGGATTCGCCATAATCCAGATGCACCACGCCAAGTTGCGGTTCAAGGGTTGTAAAGGGATACGGAGCCACCTTGGGATTTGCGGCCGAGATATTCGATAACAGCGTGGATTTGCCGGCATTGGGCAGACCAATGAGACCAACATCGGCAATGAGCTTTAACTCAATACGAAGCCAGCGCTCATCCCCGGGACGACCCTTGTCAGCAATTCTAGGGGCTCTATTTGTTGAGGTAGCAAAACGAACATTACCCCGCCCGCCGATACCACCCTGGGCGACACGATAACGATCACCCTCTTCAACAAGGTCAATAAGCACCTCACCTGTTTCAACATCCTTAACAATCGAGCCCACAGGAACCAAGATGGTCCAATCCTTACCGCGAGCACCATGCATTTTCTTACCCATACCATGGGTACCATTCTTGGCAATAAAGTGGGAACGATATTTAAAATCAAGCAGGGAATGGAGACGGGTTACAGCTTCAATGTAAACCGAACCGCCGTTGCCGCCATCACCACCGTCAGGCCCACCTCGAGGAATAAATTTCTCCCGGCGGAAACTCACACAGCCTCGACCACCGTCGCCGGCTTTGACAAAAAACTTTGCTTCATCAATAAAAGCCATGTTGGCCACCAGGAAGTTAAAAGAGATTTTTATTTAAATTGAAAATAGACACAACAACCTCACATCGTTTTACCAGAACAGGAAAACTCACATGAGGTACATACACAAAGAGCATGGAGGTTAATAAAAACCCCATGCTCTTAAACTCGTTATAAAGGCCAGGCCCCTAATGAGTCATATACAAATATATTTTTATAATCGCGCTACGAGTCGTTTAAAAGCTACTCAGCAACAGGATACACAGACACACGCTTGCGCTTGTGGCCGAAGTTTTCAAAGGTTACCACACCATCAACTTTTGAAAACAAGGTAAAATCACGCCCTAAACCAACATTGGATCCGGGATGAAGTCTTGTTCCTAATTGACGTACAAGAATGGACCCAGCCGTTACAACTTGACCACCAAATTTCTTTACGCCACGACGTTGGGAATTACTATCGCGACCGTTTCTGGAACTACCGCCAGCTTTCTTATGTGACATTTTCGAGTCCTCTTCTATTCTAAATCAAAGCATCCGTAACCGAACACCATCAATTATTAAGCAGAAATTTCCTGAATTTCAAGAGCGGTGTACATTTGCCGATGCCCTTTTTTCAAAGAATAGCCCTTACGACGTTTCTTTTTGAAGATGATAACTTTCTTATCTTTTCCCTGCTCCATAATCTTAGCAGTTACTTTAGCACCTTCAACAACAGGCTGACCAATCTTTACAGATTCGCCATCAGCAGTCATCAAGACATCAGCCAGCTCAACGGTATCACCAACAACACCATCCAGCTTCTCAACTCGCACACGATCACCTGCTGCAACCTGATATTGTTTACCACCAGTACGAATAATTGCGTACATTGCATCCTCCAAACTATTTAGCAGGTCTTCCCGTTTGCACAACAAACGTTACAGTTACCTTAATTTACTCTGATTAAAAACCGCATCAGCCGGGGCCGAATACGGAAACAGTGATAGATAACATATTTCTTTTTTTTGTCAACATCTAATGAAAGAAAGCTGCGGGTCTTTTCTTTTATTTATTTTGAAATCCGTTACCATTTTTTATATCATATATAGACCATCTTTATCAACCTCATTGCTGGTAAAATAATTATGAAACAAGCAGGAATTATAAGTGCCCTTATTATTCTCTTTTTCTGCCAATCCGCTCTGGCAAAAACACCGGCCATGATCCAAGGCCAGGACTTGAGGGACTCAACAAAAACTACGGCACCGACATCCTCATTAGCCAAACAACCAAGCGGGCAGTGGCAGAACATTTTTTCAGTCAGTACATTGATACCGTACGGGTAAAGGGCAAGGACATTCCAGTACGAATCTACACACCAATGCGTTTTGACAAGGCCGCGCAGCAGAAAGAAGAGTTTGCAGCTTTTAACCAAGCCATTGCGCTCTATTTAACTCGTCAGTTCAGCAAGGCATATGAGATGCTGACCCCACTCAATAACAACCATCCCCATAAATTATACCAAACCTATATGGCTCGCTGTGTATTCTTTCAGGAAAACCCGCCAGATATGGCGTGGGATGGGGTCTTCACCTACATCATAAAATAAGCGTTACCAGCGGAAAAAAGATCCGTCATTTTTCACCCTGCCAAACAATCTCATATTTCTCCAGAGGCATCTCTTTCACCGGAATAATCGTCAATGTCTTTGCCAATTCATCCTCAAGATTATGAATGGTCATCGCCTCTTCCTTGAGCATCATTCCAGCAACCTTGGGATGGACCCGCAGGGTTACCCCGGGACCAGCAATTGTTTTCGCACCAATGGTTATTTTTTCTAAAAATCTCATAACAGACGGTTCTGGACGACTTCACCATCCCATCTCCGCTGCAACAGGGACAGGGCTCACAAAGCATATGGGCGAGATCTTCCCGGTTTCGCTTCCTGGTCATCTGCACTAAACCGAACTCAGAAACCTTGAGGATATTGATGCGGCTCTTGTCCTTCTTTGACACCTCAGTCAAGGCACGGAACACCTCTTCACGGTGCTCACGATCTTCCATGTCAATGAAATCGATAATGATAATGCCGCCAATATTTCGCAGCCGGAGCTGATAGGCGATCTCGCGCACCGCCTCCATATTGGTCGTAAAGATCGTCTCTTCCAGATCGTTTTTACCCACATAACGCCCCGTATTGACGTCAACAACGGAGAGCGCTTCCGTATGTTCAATAATAATTGAACCGCCGCAACGGAGCCATATCTTCTTATCCAATGCCCGGGCAATATCCATTTCCACCCCGTAGGCATCAAAAATAGGGGTGGGGCTGTCGTAATGATGCACCTTGTTATAGAGATGGGGCGCAAAGGTTTCGATAAATTTAAGCACCCGTTGATAGGTGTTGTAATCATCCACCACCACCCGATCCACATCAGGGGAAAAGATATCCCGCACCACCCTGAGAATGATATCAAGATCTTCATAAACCATGGACATGGGCGGCGACTTCTCGGCCAAGTCACCAATCTCACTCCAGAGATGCATGAGAAACTCCATATCCGCTTCAAGCTCTGGACGGCTGGCCCCTTCGGCAACGGTACGGACAATAAAGCCCGTTCCAGCAGGACGCAGGAGTTCAATATCTTCACGTAACTGCTGCCGGACCTCTTCATCGACAATCTTGCGGGAGATACCCACATGATCCGTCATGGGCATGAAGACCAGATTCCGGCACGGCAGGGTGATATGGCATGTAAGCCGTGCCCCCTTCGTACTGATCGGTTCTTTACAGATCTGGACAATGATCGGTTGCCCCTCAGTGAGGAGGTCTTCAATGGATTTACCAGGAGTCCGGATAGCCAGGGATTCGGGCGGTTCATTGTCGCAACAGGCCGCCCCTTCACCGCTACAATTTTTCATCCGTTTTTCAAAGGCATCGGTGGAGATATGCACATCATCAACATATAAAAAACCAGACCGCTCAAGACCAATATCAACAAAGGCCGCCTGCATGCCGGGCAGGACGCGAACCACCTTGCCGAGATAGATATTCCCCACAAGCCCCCTTTCTGTTGGGCGCTCCAGGTAGAATTCCACCAGACTTCCATGTTCAGCAAGGGCAATCCTTACCTCATAGCTGCTTGCATTAATTATAAGATCAGTAGCCATGAGGCGTTATCCTTGTTGGGGTTATATTATACCGCTGTAAAGCGTTCCTTCACCATGCGCAGCCGGATCACATCATCTGGCGCAAGTCCAAAAACGGCCTGGACAATTTCAACGGGTTTCAGACCAGCACGACTCACCTCAGTGATGAGGCTGAGTTCAACGGCCGTAGCACCGACCTTCCTCCAGGTGGAAACCTGCGGCTTTGCATCAATCGTGCGCGATTTTTTCTTGCGCACCACCGTCACAGGGAAGGTCGCAACTTCAGCAAATGATGCAAAGGCTGCATCATCAATTTCTTCTGGAAAATTAACGGTATACCATGTTTCAACCCGTGACGGTATCTTCTTGGAATCCGAAAACTCAATCCCCTGCACAGATAATCCTTCGGGCAACTGCTTATTCAGCTTCTCCTGCCATATCCGGGGATCAATATCCTCAGTCAGGTCAACAAATAGATACTCGGCACGACTCTCTGTGCCAAGGGGCAGGGCCGGGGAAAAGGACACCTTGGGGGAGGGATTAAACCCTTGGGAGTAATGCAGGGGCAGACCGGCCCGGTTGAACGCCCTGAAGAACATCTGCAGGAGTTCCAGGTGTGAGAGAAGACGACTGCGCCCGAGCCTTGCATAATCAATGCGAAAACGATAATGATCCTTAGGAATAGGAGTTTTTTCCGCCGGAGAAAACTGCAAATTCCCCGCCTGGGGATACGTCTTTGGATACACCTCTTTAAAGTCACACAGGCCGCATTTCTGACAGCCATGCAGACGACAGTCTGGCGTATATTCCTGCCTTAACCCTTTTTCATATTCCTCCCGCAGAAAACTGGCATCAACGCCGCAGTGGAGATGGTCCCACGGCAGAGGTGAACCAAACTCACGCCGCTGCATATAGCTATCCAAATCAATATCAACCTTCTCAGCCGCTTGCCGCCACGCCGTGAGATTGAAATGCTCATTCCAGCTGTCAAGGCGTGCGCCGTCCTGCCATGCCTGAACAATGAGCTTGGAGAGCACACGGTCACCACGGGAAAAAACACCTTCAAGAAAACTCTGGCGGGGATCACCCCAGCGCAGCTGCAGCCCTTTTTCCTTCAGCTTTGCCCGGAGAAATTCAATGCGCGCAAATCCTTCATCAACGGTGAGTTGCGGCTCCCATTGAAAAGGGGTATGGGGCTTTGGCACAAAGGTTGCGGCACTCACGGTAATTTTCCGGCCCGGCCCTGAACCGGCCTTCAGCCCCTTGTGGGCAAGATCGGCAATGGCTTCAAGATCATCCCATGTTTCAGTGGGAAGACCGAACATGAAATAGAACTTAATGAGCTTCCAGCCAAGACCAAAGGCCGCATTACAGGTGGTGAGCAGATCCTCCTCGGTGATGCCCTTATTAATCACCTCCCGCAACCGATCCGTACCCGCCTCAGGGGCCACCGTGAATCCTGTTTTACGCACCCGTTTAATCTGCTGCATGATATCTTCGGTCAGCGTCCCCACCCGCATGGAAGGCATGGATATTGATACCCGTTTCTCGGCATAGGCATCCATGAGTTTCACGAGAACAGGGCCAAGACAGGAATAATCCCCTGTGGAGAGCGACAGCATGGCAAGCTCTTCAAAACCTGTGGTGCTGATTCCCTTTTCGGCAATCTCCATAATCTGCTCAGGAGTTCGTTCACGAACCGGGCGGTAGATCATCCCCGCCTGACAGAAACGACAGCCCCGGGTACAGCCGCGGGCAATTTCAATCCCTAGACGGTCATGCACCACCTTGCCCACAGGAACCAGCGGCGTGGCAGGCTTCTGATGATCAAAACCCGCCAGAACACGGCGCCTCACCATGGTGTAGCCCTCAAGGGTGGCGTTCATCCCCTGAAAAGCACCATTATCGTCATAACGGGGCTCAAAAAATCGAGGGACATACATGCCTGTAATTTTCGTCAGCGCCTCCAGGGTCTGCAACCGTGACCAGTCCTCTGCCTTGGCCTGAATCATGAGATCCGCCACATCAAGGACAGCCTCTTCACCATCCCCCAGGAGAATGGCATCAAAGAAATCCGCCACCGGTTCAGGATGAAAGGCGCCGGGTCCTCCGCCAATCACAATGGGATGAGCTGCGGTTCTGTCCTTGGCATAAAAAGGAATGGCTGATAAATCGAGCACCGTGAGAATAT
Organism: Desulfobulbaceae bacterium; assembly: GCA_027859235.1. GTDB lineage: Bacteria > Desulfobacterota > Desulfobulbia > Desulfobulbales > SURF-16 > JAJRUT01. The sequence goes on along the minus strand of JAQIBE010000211.1, from coordinate 21,883 downwards.
TGGTGTAACACAGCTCATAGGGCAGCGTGATGGCCAACACATCAAACTCGGTTACCGGACGTCTGGATTCAAGGCTGAAAAGCGGCTCGTTATTCTCCCGGAGCATCTCTTCAAGGTCGGTATCCGGGGTATAGAGCCTTTCGGCCGCCACATCATCACGGTCATTTAAGATATGATAGAGAATCTGCAGGCCCAAATGGGACATGCCAATCTCATAGAGGTCTGGAAAGGTGAGCAGTATTTGGCATTGAACCGTATCCGGGTCTTTAACAACAACATTAAACTCGTTGCCGCTATAACGGCTGGGCTTACGGACAAGGGGAAGGTATTGTTCTGGGTTCACGTTTTTCTATTCTGGTAAAGGGTATTGAGGAAAAAAAGAGGTATAAAAAAAAGGAACATCGAGATAAAATAGCCTGGGCTACAAAACCGCCTTCCGCCTACTCAACCACTTCCCTTTTAAAAGCAGCTGGCAGTGTATAGGAAAAATCCCCACTGGACAATGAAACATTATCAACAAGATCGGCAAGGGTTAGCGCCAGCGTGGTGTCCCAGGTCAACGATTTCACCGTAATGGAACGTGGCAGTCCACAACTCTCTGTACTATAATCATCATAGAGGATCTCAAGTAGCACCTCTCCCTCTGTATTATAGACAAGATGATGATAGATATGCAGGGTGACGGGGTCAAAGAGAACCATGTTCTTGCGGCCATCATTATAATAGAGATCAATCCAGTAACCTCTATCATCCTGGGCACGGCTGGCAACACCAATCTTCACCTCACCCGGGCGTAATCTTCCGGTAAACCAGTAATAGGTAAATTCAGGACTAAAGCCAACGGGTGCATATTTTTGAAAGGTCTGACCCGTAACAGACCCGACGTATTCTACCTGCTTTGTCACATCCACATACTGAAATGACTCTCCATCACTGGTCAAGATCAACAACGGCTGACCAAGGGGAGACAGCGCTATGAACTTTAAGTATGACGGACTCATCGCCTGCAGATAACCCGTCACTGAACCGGCATCAAAGAAGTTGTTGAAACTGGCCCTTACAGCGCCATCAAGACAACAATGACAAGACTCTTGGGCTGCAATCATTTCTTTAAATCGGTCACGAACCGCCTGAGTCTCTATTTCCGAGACAGGATCAAGGTCAGGGAAATGAGCACAACCCGTCAACATAAAACCCAGAAGAGTGATCAAGCTCAACCTGCGGAGAAAATATCCTTTATTCATCATCACCCTGCACATCCGCCATCTTCTGACGAGCCAGCGCCCGCTTTTTTGCATCTTTAAATAACTTCACTGCCCTCTCATACTGGACAACAGCCTTCTCAAGATCACCGAGCTTCACATAGGCATCGCCCAGATGCTCCTTGATCGTGGGGTCATCTGGCTGCAACTGCGTGGCGTAATGCAGCTCTTTCACTGCAAGCTGGTATTCCCCCATTTGGTAATAGACCCAACCGAGAGAATCACGGACAAAACCATCGGCGGGCTCCTGTTCAACGGCCCGTTTGAGATAGTCCAACGCCTGTTCCAGATTTTTCCCGGCATCGGCCCACGTATAGCCGACATAATTCAAGGCCAAGGCATCATCAGGGGCCAGGGCCAGGACCTCCAACATAACTTCCATGGCGCGCTCAGGCTGGTTAATCTTCTCAAAATACAAGCCGTACTCAAACCTCACCTTATGGTCATCAGGAAAAGCAGTCACAGCCCGGGCAAAGACCTCAGCACCCTGAGCTGGCTGCTTGTTCTGGCGATACAGATCCGCCAGGAGATAATAAAATTTAAAGAACTTTCCTGGAAATTGTTCAATACTCCGCTGAAGCGTTTCTATACCTTCCTGCAGTTCATCATTATCCTCACAGATACGAACATACATGAGAATTGCATCTTCATAGACCGGAGAATCAACGCCAACCTCACTGAGCACGTTCTTTGCGGAGGCATCATCGCCATTTTCATGATACGCCAACGCAAGTAAAGGCCGCAGCAGGGGCAACTCAGGATGCTTGCTCAGCATGGGAGTGAGGTGGGCTATGGCCTTCTCATACTGTTTGCCATTCACCATGAGCCGGCCGATCGCCAGATCAATATCACTCACATTTTCTGTTGAGGCGCGGACAATGATTAACTGCGCAATGGCCTTATCGAGCTGATCTGTTCGGGCATACAGCTCCGCAAGACGCCGCCTGGTGGTTGCATTTCCCGTATCCTCTTTCAGGAGCTTCACATACAGCTCAATGGCAGAGCCATCTTCGCCAATGGATTCATAAAATTCAGCTGCCTCATAGGCCTGCAACGTCGACCAGTTTAATTCCAGGATCTCTTCATACTGTTCAACCGCAAGGTCATTTTCCCCAAGGGCCCGATAGGTCTTGGCAAGCATCACATGGCCCGCATAGGAGTGGGGAGCCAGTTCAATATGTTTTTCAAGGAGAGGTCTTGCCTTAAGAGAATAACCATGGCGAAGGTAGAGATAGCCTAGACGGATATAGGTATCACTATCCCGGGGATCGTCTTCAAGATTGGCCTTAAACAGACTGATCGCCATCTCAGTTTTACCAAGTTCTGCAAAGATGCCCGCAAGTTCTCGACGGGTCGGATTATCCTTGGGGGAATTCTCAAGAACCTTCTCTAAATGCATAGAAGCCAGTTCCTTTTTACCCATATTAATCAGGAGAAACGCCAAGCGCTGATGCAGATAGGCCGAATGTTCATCACAGACCAGGGCCTTGGTATAGGCATCCTGCGCCTCAGCTAAACGGCCGGAAAGCTCAGCCATTCGTCCCCAGGAAAAATAAAAATATCCGCAGAGGGGATCAGCAGGCTCTGGGGCAACAGGGGCAGGTTGTACTTCAGTCACCGCTGTTTGCTTTGCAGCACAACCACTTAGCAGGAGAAGAACAAGGATTATACACAGCAGTTTGAAATGTGTCATAGGTAGAGGTCAGTGCGAGCTAGACATTTATGAAAAGGTGATTTCCCAGTAACTATTCCAAGATAATGGTTTATCTTATCTTGATTCCCAGGTGGGGTAAAGAGTTGTGTGCGAGGAAACTACATCTTTCATCTAAATCAATGGTTGCCCTCGGCAAGAGATGATAGGGAGCGGTGATCCTCTCATCAACACAGAGGCCAAGGACCAAGGTATTGAGATGTTCAATATAGGCAAGATTGAGCGCAGCCTTGCCGGGGGCTGGAATCAAAGCAATGCCTGGCTGCACTACACAGAGAGCACCAAAGAAACGGTTGGTCGACTCAATGCACCGTTCAATATACGCCTGTAACGGCGCAAATTCCACCGTAACAATGCCCTGAATATCACCCAGGGTATAGGCGAGCATATCAAGGGGGGTTCGATCTGTAATAAACGGGTCATCACAACCGCTCCACACCTCTTCGGCGGCTGTAATAATTTTATCCTGAATCCACAAACGGGTGTTGAAATCCATAGGGGATGACGGTTTTAACCCATTCGCCGCAAACACGTCGCTTGTCGTGGTCACCACAAACGGCAGACCATACCCCTCGGAGAATTTCTGGGCCAATGTGGTTTTGCCAGTGCGATGACTACCGCAGAGGCCAAGTCCTTTTTGCATAACTACAACCTCCTTCCTTGACGATTTGCCACAATTTGTCTCGCCATCTCACAGGCAGCAATTAGACTGGCAGGATCAGCTACACCTCTGCCGGCTATATCATAGGCGGTGCCATGATCCACTGAGGTCCGCACAATGGGCAAGCCGAAGGTCACATTCACTCCGTCACTGAAATGCAGGAGTTTAAAGGGAATCAACCCCTGATCGTGATACATGCAGACCACCGCGTCAAATTCACCATTTACCGCCTTATTAAACACCGTATCAGGGGGAAATGGTCCATCAATATCCATGCCTTCAGTCTGTGCCCTGTGGATGGCCGGGGCAATGATCCGAATCTCTTCGTCACCGAACATACCATCCTCACCGGCATGGGGATTCAAACCAGCCACAGCGACCCTAGGGGACTCCAGACCGAAATCAACATGCAGGGCATTATAGGTGCGCCTGATCATAGCAAAGACAGACTCACTGGAAAGCTGATCTGCAACAGCAGCAAGCGGCGTATGAATGGTAACCAGAGTAACCTTAAGACTTGCACCCGCCATCATCATGCCATACTCAGAGGTAGAACAGAGGTGGGCCAGCATCTCTGTATGCCCCGGGAAATGATACCCTCCGGCGTTCAGCGCTGTTTTGGTAATGGGACAGGTCACCATACCAGAGCAGACACCTGCCTGGCTAAGCGCTACCCCCTCTTCAATATAACGCCCCATGGCCTTGCCGGTTTGGCTGGTGGGCTTGCCCCACTCACCTTCATGGGCAAGTGCACCGCCTTCAGGACAATAGACAGGCAGGGTACCAGGAATAATCTCCTGGCCTGGAAGCCAGGGAACAATAGTCCAACGTCCGTCAAGACGGGTTGCGCAACGGGCTAAAACAGCAGGGTCGCCGACAACAACAATATCAGGTGCCCCTTGGCTGAACAGCTTTAAAACCAGTTCAGGACCGATACCAACCGGGCAACCCATGGTGAGGGCGAGGGGTTTATGGAAAGAGCTACAGGTCACCATTAAAATCCTTCAAAACCATTTTTAATATGCTCAATTGTATTGGTACTGCCAATGATAACGCCAACCACATCAAAGCGGACAGCCTGATCAAAGCCTTTCGTCTGGGCCAGATACTCCTGGGCTACCCGGGTAATCTGCTGCCACTTCCTGCGGTCAACCGCCTCAAGGGGTGAACCAAAATCACCATTCGTGCGTGTTTTCACCTCCACAAAGACAAGCTCCTCACCGTCTTGGAGGATGCAGTCAATCTCGCCTGATTTAGTGCGGAAATTCTGCTGGAGCAGGGTGTACCCCTTGGACTGCAGATAGGCCACGGCAAGTGCTTCTCCCTTTTCTCCAAGTTTGAGGCGGGCAAAGGTCATACGCAGAACTCCTTCACCCCGCGAAAGGTGCGGCGATGGATGGGACAAACACCATGCTCTGCAATCAATGCCTTATGGACCTTGGTGGGATACCCCTTATGGGCTGCAAACTTATAAAGGGGATACTCCCGGTCATAATCCGTCATGAGCTGATCACGGGTTACCTTGGCAATAATGGAGGCCGCGGCAATGGAACTGCTCTTGTCTTCACCCTTAATGAGGGGTTCCTGGGGAAGGTCCATATCAACGGTGAATTTACCGTCAATGAGAAGATAATCGGCCTGCATATTCAAGGCAAGCACCGCTCTGCGCATCGCCAGCAACGAGGCCTGAAGAATATTAATATCGTCAATCTCTTCAGGTGAACAAAGACCCAAGCCGTAGGGATACTGCAGCTCTCTGATCCGGGCAAACAGCATCACCCGTTTTTTATGGCTGAGCTTTTTTGAATCTTTGAAGGGTGTATAATCGGCACCAGGGGGTAAGAACACCGCACCGGCAACCACCGGCCCAGCCAGCGGCCCGCGTCCAGCCTCATCCACGCCAATAACAGCAACGTAGCCTTGCCTATGTAAAGCCCTTTCTATTGAAAAAGAATCCTGCAACACATCAGCCCCTTACCATAAAAAAAGGCGCACGGAGTATGGTTGTATAAACCACGCACCCATTGCGCCTTGTTTAAATAGACCTCGCAACAGGAGGTCTATATATCTATTCAGGTATCGTGAGTTCAAGATACCCGGCAGACCATTACTTGCGGATACCGCGCTCACGAATACGGGCAGCCTTGCCGCGAAGTTCACGAAGATAGTATAATTTGGAGCGGCGGACACGACCTTCGGTCACCACTTCTACTTTCTCAAGGCGGGGGGAGTGGAGAGGGAAAACCTTCTCAACCCCAACACCGTGGGACATCTTACGCACGGTGAAGTTAGAACCCATTGCCCGATTTCTACGACCAATAACAACACCTTCAAAGATCTGAACCCGTTCTTTGGCCCCCTCAACGATGCGGATATGTACCTTCACGGTATCGCCTGAACGAAAGGCTGGGGTATCAAAACGCATATTTTCTTTTTCAATAGTATCGATGATGCTCATTGTTCGTCACTCTCATGTTTTTTTTATCAATCCGAATTCTACGCCCAAAAGGTAAAATTCGATGTGTTACGTATCAATCACAGGGGCTCTTACACCCCGAGTATTCTATCCAATATAATGGACACTGCCGAACGAACAGAAAGATGGTTATACGCTGTTCGTCCTTTGATGGGAGGAAAGGTCCCATCAACTACCTCAAAAACCTCTTCCGTCAGCCCCCAGGCTGTACCAAAGAGGAATAAAAATTGTTCACCCGCGAGAATGCGCGTTTTGGCATCTCCAAAGGGGATGGTGTCAGCCTTTGGCGTGGCACAGGTGGCAACCACTGTGGGCTTCTCACCGTTCTCACCCTTTGTTAGCTCAAGAAGTTCATCAACATCCGCACATATGCGGATAATGGCCAAGGCCTCTTTGCGATCCGGATTATAGGTGGCACCGTAACCATCCTGCCAATGACCGACAATCTCTTGCACCAGTTTCTGCTGATCCGCAAATGGAGTTACCACATATACGTGCCGAACCCCATATGTTTTTCCTGCCCGAGCTAAATCATGAAGGTCAAGATTCGTAACAGCTGAACCAATGACATCATGATTTTTATTATATACAGGATAATGGATGAGGGCGATATCTACCTTTGCCTCTCTCATCGCCTATGTACCCTGCCAGCTACTAGCATATGTTTCACCAGCAGCTTCTCTTCCTGGGCTGAAAACTCCAGTTGGGCGAAAAGATCCGGCCGCCGGGCCTTTGTTCTTTGCATGGCCTGAATAAAGCGCCATTCTTCAATGGCGGCATGATCTCCAGACAGCAGAACCTCCGGGACATCCTCACCTTCGAAGGTGCGGGGCCTCGTATACTGCGGATATTTCAATCCACCCCGACTAAAGGTGTCCTTGCTGATAGAGTCGCTGCAGCCGACAACACCCGGAATGAGCCTGGTCACCGCATCAATGATGATCATAGCACCAAGTTCACCACCAGTGAGGATAAAATCACCAATGGAGATTTCTTCATCCACATAATGATCTAAAAATCGTTGATCCACCCCTTCATAACGGCCACAGATCAAAATCAGGTGCTCACACTGACTTAAGCTGGCCGCAACCTGCTGGGTAAATTGTCGTCCCTGGGGACTTAAAAAAACAACATGACCGGAACCCTGAGGATTCACCGACTTTGTCGCAGCCAGTAAAGGTTCAGGCTTCATCACCATGCCCTCACCGCCACCAAAAGGTCGATCATCGGTCATGGAATGTTTATCCGTGGCAAAATCACGGATATTGGTCATCCCAACCTCAATCTGTTCATTCTGAATCGCCCTGCGGATGATTCCTTCATCCAGGGGGGAATTCAACAGCTCCGGAAAAATGGTTAATACGTCAAAACGCAAACCCTTTACTCCTTCACATTAACTTCGAGTAACCCGGGGGGTAAATCAACCACAATCCCGGACTCGTTCACTTCAACAACAAATTCAGACTGACCGGGAATCAATACCTCACCGTCCTCAGTCTCAACCACCATCATATCCCGGCCGCCCGCGTCAAAAATATTAACCAGTGTGCCGATATGCTGACCTGCCAGGGTTGTAACAGCTTTACCCAAGGCATCGCGCCAGTAGAACTCAGAGTCGTCTAAATCTGGAAGCCAGGAGTCCGCAACCCAGACCTGCCGGCCAGCCAAGGCCTCAGACTGATTACGGGTTATTACCCCTTTAAGGCTAACAACAGCAAACCGTCCCTGGGTTCGACATTTGGACACCGTGTATTCAGACAGCCGATCCTGACCATCAACCAGAATAAGTTCAGGATAACCTTGAAAACGCTCAGGCTCACCTGAAAAAGGTACAATCTTCACATCACCTTTTATGCCATGGGGCTTGGTCAACGTCCCCACATGAACATAATGCGCAAGTTTCTCTAAGGCTGTCACTCTTACTCTGCAATCTCAAGTCGGTACTGCATGGTCTGCCCATGGGTGGCAGCAGACAATAAGGCGCGCATAGCCCGTGCTGTCCGACCCTGTTTGCCAATCACCTTACCCAAATCTTCCTGGGCAACCTTGAGCATAATGGTGGTATTCTCATCATCCACTTGTTCTTCCGAGATCTCAACCGCATCAGGCTGAGCAACAAGGGCTAAGGCAATATGACGAATTAAATCCTGCATTATTTTGCTGCTTTTGCGATCAGACTTTTAACCGTATCAGAGGCAATGGCACCTTTATCAAGCCAATACTGCAGTTTATCTGTCTGGATATTGATCGCAGCAGGCTCAGTCAAGGGATCATAGGTTCCAAGAATTTCAAGGAACTTGCCATCACGAGAGCACTGGCTATCAGCCGCAACAATACGGTAAAAAGGCTTCTTCTTCTTTCCTCTTCTGGTCAAACGAATACTTACAGCCATTATGTTCTCCTACACCGGCATTTGCCGGAAATGAATAATTCATCCCCATTGAGATGAATAGTAATTATAAAGTTACAACTCTTATAGCATAAAACGTCCAGAAACTCTTTGCTAATTACTCGCATACACCAAGCATTTACCGCATCAGACCCTTCGGCCTCTTCCGGCGTTTCTTGCCAGCAATTGCTTTACCACCGCCCATCTTGCCCTTCATCTTCTGCATCATCTTGAGCATTTCAGTATAGCTCTTGATGACCTTGTTCACATCCTGCACGGATGTCCCGGAACCTGCGGCAATACGTTTACGGCGACTGGCATCAATAAGCCGATGCTTAGCACGTTCCTTCAGGGTCATGGAACGAATAATGGCTTCAACCTTGCCGAGCTCTTTTTCATCGGGCTTGGGCATGTCCTGCATCTTGGCCATCTTGTTCAGGCCAGGAATCATCCCCATGATCTGTTCCAGGGAACCCATCTTGCGAATCTGCTGAATCTGGCCCAGGAAATCTTCCAGGGTGAAGCTATTCTTGCGAATCTTCTGGGCAATCTTCTCAGCATCCTTCTTGTCGACAACCTCTTCCGCCTTCTCAATCAGGGTGAGGATATCACCCATCCCAAGAATACGGGAGGCCACACGATCAGGATGAAAGACTTCAATGGCATCAAGATCTTCACCCGTACCAACCAGCTTAATGGGCTTGCCGGTGACCTTCTTAATGGATAAGGCGGCACCACCACGGGCATCACCTTCCATCTTGGAAAGGACCACACCGGTAATTTCAAGATCCTGATTAAACTTATGAGCAACAGTAACCGCATCCTGGCCCGTCATGGCATCAGCCACAAACAGGATTTCAGATGGATTCACGGCCTGGCGAATATTCTGCAATTCCCCCATGAGTTCTTCATCCACATGGAGACGGCCAGCTGTATCAATAATCAGGGTGTCATACCCTGACTTCTCTGCCACCAGCATTGCATTTTTAGCAATGGTGACCGGATTCTGATCAGTGGTGGAGGGATGAACCGGCACACCCAAACTCTCACCAAGTACGGTGAGCTGTTTAATCGCAGCAGGACGATACACATCAGCAGGAACCAGATAGGGCCTGCGCCCCTGCTTAATCAATAATTTTGCAAGCTTACCCGAGGTGGTGGTTTTACCCGAGCCCTGAAGACCCACCATCAAAATAACGGCCGGTCCCTTACCGGTAAAATCAAGGGCAACCGATTCACCGCCGAGGAGATTCACCAACTCGTCGTGGACAACCTTGACAACCTGCTGACCCGGAGAGATGGACTGCACCACCTCAGTACCAACCGCCTTTTCCTGAACTGTGGCGATGAACTCTTTAACAACCTTAAAGTTAACATCGGCCTCAAGAAGCGCCATACGTACTTCTTTCAGGGCATCCTGAATATTCTTTTCAGACAGCGTCCCATGACCACGCAGGTCACGGAACACGTTATTGAGGCGATCCGACAGATTGTCAAACATATTTCTTCTATTTTAAATGTATGTGCCAAGAGACCCATGACCACATACCTTAATATTAATTACAGGACCAGGGCGCAATTTTCTCCACGAACCTTGGACACGAAAACAGGAGAAAATACATGGTCTCCCTCTGGATGTCAAGGGATTAAATACCCATCCCCCACAGCCTACACGCCTATGTGAGACATTGCGGAATCCCCTGGGGATCTTCCACCTGCACACAGGTACAGCCATGGTCTGGTGGCAGTAATTTCTTCATCATCCCGGTCAAAACCTTTTTGGGGCCGACTTCAATAAAGGTTGTCACGCCCTGACCATGCAGAGACATGATGATTTCATACCAGCGAACCATGGAGGCAATCTGTTGCGCCATGATGGTTTTAATTACAGCAGGATCATTTTCAGACCGGGCCGTCACATTAAAGAGCATGGTTCCTGTGGGGGTATTGAAAGTTGTGTCAGCCATCACCTTTTCAAAATCAGGAATCGCACCCGCCACAAGGTTTGAATGCCACGCTCCACTCACGGGCAGGCCAATGGCGCGGCCTCCCATTTCAGCCGCAGCCCGGCCCGCAGCCTCAACCGCGCCCTTTTCACCGGAAATCACAATCTGCATCCCGGTGTTATAATTGGCCACCGTCACCTCACCTGATTCACGGCCAACCTGCACCGCCTTCTGCACATCCTCAATGCTGAGCTTCAAGATGGCGGTCATGGCCCCAGGATTCTTCGTGGCTTCACGCTCCATCAACCGGCCACGCTCTGTGACCAGTTTAAGGGTATCTTCGGCGGACAGAACGCCGGAACCATAGAGGGCTGCATACTCACCCAGGGAATGACCCGCGTAAAAATCAGGTTTGAGCCCTGCCTCTTGTAGCGCATTCCACGTCATCATATTAAGAACGGTCATGGCAGGCTGCAGATGCACCGTACGGGTGAGATCTTCCATGGGACCTTCCAGACAGAGTTTGGCCAGCGGCATACCGCTGATATCCTCAGCCAGACCCATGAGCTTCCGGGCCTCTGCATCTGTTTCAAGAAAACCCTGACCCATTCCGACAAATTGTGATCCCTGTCCAGGGAAAATTACCGCTGTTTTGGACATCTTTTTCTACTCCACCAAATTTTAAGCTTTAAACCTACTCATCTCAACCACGAGCTATGGACATCTATGCAACTCCAGCCGATACTCATGCCCTCTCTTTTGCACCCAGCAGATTTGCCAGCAAAAACAAGCCGACCCCGACACATATTGCCGAATCTGCAACATTAAAGGCGGGCCAGTGACGGGTTCCGACATAGACATCCAGAAAATCAACCACCGAGCCAAAGCGTACCCGGTCAATAACATTCCCCACCGCACCGCCGGCAATGAGACCAAGACCAATGGTATACATAAACCTCTCGAGACAATGCTGAGCATACAAGACCATGATAAAGCCGAGGGCAACCACAGCCACACCAACGAAAAACCAATGTTTCCACCCACCTGTCACACCAGACATGAAGCCAAAGGCAGCCCCGGAGTTATGGAGATAGGTCAGGTTGAAAAGACCCGGAATAATCTCGCGGGTATCATAGAGGTTCAAGGACTCCATGACCAGCATCTTGGTCCCCTGATCTACTGCGATCACCAGCAGGGCAATGGACAGGAGGAAGAAGAACCGCTTCAGGGCCAAATTCTTATTGGCAGGGGTAAGTGGGGACATAACCATTCAGGAATAACAACTTAAATTAAAGAATCACCCATGGTCATGAATGCACAGATATTCGTGACCATGGGTGATTCAAAGGGTTGCCTACGCTTCTTCGATGCCGAGTGCCGTCACAACAGCATGGCAACGGCTGCAGATCTCAGGATGATCCCCATGGGAACCAACGGTTGCACTTCGCGTCCAGCACCGCTCACATTTCTCAGTGGTTGCGGCCTTAACCAGCACTGTGAGGCCAGCAATGGTTTCAGAACTAGTCGCACCGACCGCCGGCGCATCAACATGGTTGAGCTTAGAGACATTGGCAATACGCTCCAGAGTCTGCCATTGATCCGCCAGGGATTCCGCCAGATCAACCCCAACAGAGATCCACACCTCCGCTTCAAGGGGATGACCAATGATCTTCTCCCGGCGGGCCAGCTCAAGCACCTTGGTTATCTCACCACGAACCTGCTGGAGCTGTTGCCACTTCCCGTGCAGCTCATCCTGCAGATAGTCATCGTTTTCATCTGGAAACAGGGCGATGAAGAGATTATCTTCCCGGGCCGCATCCTCAGGCAGGTAATCCCAGGCCTCAACCGCGGTAAAGCTGTTCACCGGGGTCATGAGCTTGAGCATCCCCACCGCAATCTCATAGAGGACGGTCTGGGCTGAACGGCGGGATAGCGAATCCGGCAATTCAGAGTAGAGGCGGTCCTTGATAATATCCAGATAAAAATTACTCAGGGTCACGGTGCAGAAATTTTGCAACCCATGATACACCTGGTGAAATTCAAAGCTCTCATAGCCACCCCGCACCTTGCGCTTCAAACGCTCGTATTGGGACAGGGCCCAGCGATCCAGCTCCTCCAGGTCGTCAAAGGCAATAGTATCGGTGGCCGGATTAAAATCACCGAGATTACTCAGAAGATAACGGGTGGTATTGCGGATTTTACGGTAGGAATCAGCGAGCTGGCGCAGGATTTCATCGGATATCTTAATATCATCACGGTAATCCTCGGACGACACCCATAGGCGCAGGATTTCCGCGCCATACTGCTTGATGATCTCTTCCGGGGCAATAACATTGCCAATGGATTTTGACATCTTCTTGCCATGCTTATCCACCACAAAGCCGTGGGTGAGCACGCCCTTATACGGGGCAACACCACGGGTTCCCACAGAGGCCAACAGGGCCGACTGGAACCAGCCGCGATGCTGGTCGCTGCCTTCAAGGTAGAGATCAGCAGGGGTCTCAAGACCGCGTTCCTCCAGTACTGCCGCGTAACTCACGCCGGAGTCAAACCAAACATCGAGGATATCCTCCTCCTTGGTGAAAGAGGTGCCGCCGCATAAACATTGAAAACCCTCCTCCATAAACTCTTTGACGTCATGTGCAAACCACGCATCAGCACCTTCTTTTATAAAGAACTCATCAATGCGCTTATTGATAAAATCATTATTCATGATCTCGCCGCAATCATCGCAGGTAATGGCCGTGATGGGCACACCCCAGGCCCGCTGACGGCTTAAACACCAATCAGGCCGGCCTTCAACCATACCGTAAATACGCTCCATCCCCCAGGACGGTATCCACGTCACATCCTTGATGGCGGCCAGGGCCTTCTGGCGCAGATCATTATTATCCATACCGATGAACCACTGCTTGGTGGCCCGAAAAATTACGGGTTTTTTACAGCGCCAGCAATGGGGATAACTATGGTTCATCTTATTTTGAGACAGGAGATGGCCGCTGGCCTGCATATCTTCACAGATTACGGGGTTGGCATCATTAATATGCATGCCCATATACTTACCCGCCTCTTCAGTAAACACACCGCGGTCATCCACCGGACTTAAGACATCCAGTTCATACTTCAAGCCGGTGATATAATCCTCACGGCCATGACCTGGCGCGGTGTGGACACAACCTGTACCAGTTTCCAGGGTGACATAGTCAGCAAGGACAATTTTTGAAGTGCGGGGAAGAAAGGGATGGTGACATTCCAGGCCTTCAATTTCAGTTGCGCTAAACAGACAAACCTCGGTGTACTCTGCAAAACCAAAGGCGTGCATGGCGCTTTCAGCCAGACCCTGGGCCAGGATATACACCTCGCCATTCGCCTCATAGGCGCCATAGTCAAACTTTGGATGCAACGCCACGGCAACATTTGCCGGTAATGTCCAGGGGGTGGTGGTCCAGATAACAACAGAGACCTGTTTGCCCTCAAGGGCTGGAATACCGAGATCAGACGCCACAGGGAACTTCACATATATGGACGTCGAGGTATGATCATCGTACTCAACCTCCGCCTCAGCCAGGGCCGTGGTACAGGAAGAGCACCAATACACGGGCTTCTTGGCACGGACCACCGAACCATTAGTGAGAAAACGGTTAAACTCCCGGGCAATGGCAGCTTCATAGCTGTAATGAATGGTTAAATAAGGATTATCCCAATCAGCGAGTACACCAAAGCGCTTAAATTCCGCAGATTGGGTCTTCACCCACTTGCCCGCATATTTACGGCACGCCCCACGAAAAGACAGCTTTGGGATTTCTTTTTTCTTGGCACCAAGCTCCTTATCAACATTGAGCTCAATGGGCAGACCATGACAATCCCAACCGGGGACATAGGGTGCATGATAGCCAAACATACGTTTTGATTTTAAGATCATATCTTTTAAAATCTTATTAAAGGCATGGCCCATATGCAGATGACCATTGGCATATGGAGGCCCATCATGGAGAAGATAGAGCGGCCGATCCTTTGTGGCCTCCTGCACCTCGGCGTACAACCCTTCCTTTTCCCATTTCTTCAGGAATTCCGGTTCCTTCTGGGTCAGGTTGGCCTTCATTTTAAATTTGGTTTGGGGCAGATTCAGCGTTGACCTGTAATCCATATTCACGAGTCTCCAGTGTAGAGCAGAGCATGTTTTTTTATAAGTTGAGTAATGGCATCCCCAGAGGGACGTAAGCGCCGATAACGTACCAACTTAACCTTATCTTGCAAAGGATATATAAAAGAGAAATAGAGAATATAAAGAAATGCTGAATATACAGAAGGTCGTTTGACAAAAAAGCACCTCCTTTTTATAGTAGGTGCCACTTATCCATTCAAATCAACGAGGCATCCTCATGACCCCAAAAGTTATTGCCATGGCAGGAAAAGGCGGCACAGGTAAAACCACTATCTCAGCCCTGATCATAAAATATCTCATCGAAAAAAATCTAACCCCGATTCTGGCCGTGGATGCCGACCCCAACGTCAACCTCAACGAATTACTGAATCTTGAGATTACCACGACCATTGGTGAAATCCGCAAAGACCTCAAAGGCGACATGCCCTCCGGTATGACCCGTGATCAATTCATGGAGATGAAGATCCAACAGTCCATTATCGAAGAATCAGGATTTGACCTCATGGTGATGGGAATGCCCGACGGGCCGGGGTGCTATTGTTCAGCCAACCAGTATCTGGCCATGTCCATGGACCGCCTTGCCGAAAATTATAGATATATCATTGTGGACAATGAGGCAGGCATGGAACATTTAAGCCGTCTCAATCTCCACTCCATTGACCATCTCTTCATTGTTTCTGATCCTTCGGCCCGGGGTATCTTAACCGCACGCCGTATTTCTAAAATCACTGAACCCTTGAAGCTTGACGTAAAAAACAAACATCTCATTGTCAATCGCGCCCCGACACCCCTATCACCTGAACTTGAAGGGAAGATTAATGAGGCCGTGCAGGATTCAGATCTGCCGCTGGCTGGCATTTTCCCCTCAAGCGACGAGCTCATCCATCAGGAAATCACCGGGGGGTCCTACCTGGAACTGAGTAATGATGTGCCCATGCTCAAGACGGTTTGGGCAGCCTTTGACAAGATATTCTCTTGAAAAGAAACACCTCCAGCCACATAAAGGAACACATGGTATTTTTGTCCGATCCCCGCTATAATGCAATGCTTGAGCAATAAGTTTAAAGCAGACTGCACTTAATCCCGTCCTTTCCTTGTCACTGTAAATAGGTTACGCAGTTAATCAGTACAGATACTCAACAGTCTGCCCCTTTCACCCACAGAGTTACTTTTTAAAATACATGAACGATACACACCCATCATCCCCCCTTATCGATATTGTCAAAGTTTCCAAGGTTTACCCCCCGAACATTATGGCCTTGGACAACATCTCTCTGACCATTAACCGCGGGGAAATGCTCTTTCTTACTGGTGCAAGTGGTGCTGGGAAATCCACCCTCCTCAAGATGCTCTGCTTTCTTGAATACCCCACAAAGGGGTTGATAGAACAGGATGGAAAGGATGTCAGCAGATTGTCTGCCATAAATCTGCAGTTCATGCGTCAACAAATTGGCGTGGCCTATCAGGACTTCAAGTTACTGCCTAAACATACGGTGTACCAAAACATAGCACTGGCCATGGAAGTGCGTTACGAGAACCCCGTAAAAATCAAAAAGAGAGTCATGGCACTGCTGAATGACCTTGCACTCTCCGACAAAATTCACACCCCCACAAACAAACTTTCCAGAGGGGAACAACAGCGGGTCTGCTTAGCCCGTGCCTGTGCCAATAAGCCGGCTCTCCTCTTAGCAGACGAGCCCACAGGAAATCTTGACGCTGACTCAACGGCCAAGGTCATGAAGCTTCTGGCCAAACTCCATGAGGCCGGCACTACGCTGCTCATCGCTACCCATGATGAAAAAATCTATCAGAATACAGGACACCGTATTATCAATATAGCAAATGGGAAATTACAGGAAAGTCAAAGCTAATTAGATTTCTATTTTTTTAACTATTAACACCAGAACTCAAATGCAATATATCTCTTTTGTCATAGGCCAGCTTGTCCGGAATGCCAAGCACGGCTGGACTGCCCAGATCATGACCTTGTTTACTATCATGCTTTCGGTTCTTATTTTCTCCTTTTTCCTTCTCATCTATACCAACATGCAAAAGGCATCCAGTCGCCTTGGCAATGAGTTACGCCTCATCGTCTATCTTGAAGATGCAGTTCCTGTTAATTTTCGAACTGAATTTCAGAAAAAAATCACTGACTTTGAAGAAGTTGAAGATATCATTTTTGTTTCACAGGAAGACGCCTTTGGTCGACTAAAGAAACAACTGGGCAAGGACAACGATGTCCTTGACGGACTTGACGCCTCCTTTCTCCCCTACTCTGTGGAAATTTACCCCAACAAGAACTTGAAATCCCTCGCCAGGATTAAGGCGTTTAGCGATTACCTGGGCGGCCTGCCAGGTGCGACCAAGGTACAATACGGCCAGGAATGGATTGAACGGTTTGGCTATTTTATCAGCTTATTACGTATTATTGTTATCTTAAGTGGCGCGCTTCTCATCCTCACATCTGTGTTCATGGTTTCCTACACCATCCGCCTCACCTTGGAATCCCGCCAGGAGGAACTTGAGATATTACGTTTTCTTGGCGCCACCGACAGCTATATTCGCGGGCCAGTCATCATTGAAGGATTTCTCCTTGGCCTCCTCGGAACAATAAGTGGCTTAGCAGCCCTATTATTCCTCTATCAATGGGTTAAAATTCGTTTTTCCGGTCCGGGTTTCATGAACCTGTTTGAGTTTTCCTTCCTGCCCGGCTCAACGCTCCTCATCATTTTCACCATGTCCCTTCTCCTCTGCACCAGCGGCAGTATGATTTCCATCCGTAAATATCTAAAATTATAAGAATGGACATGTTCACAAAAATATTACTCGCCGCCTTTATTCATCTGCTATTCCTCACCCAGGTACCCATTACCTGTGCAGACTATCTTGAGGAGAATCTAGATCTTGAAAAGGCGGTACGCATTGCAGAAGAGGATCTCCATAACCGTCGATCTATACTTTCACGGATGAACCAGGGGCTTGCCCAACAGGAACAAAACCTTGCCGAGTCACAAGAGGAGGAACAAACACTCCTCACAAAACTTGCGGAAATTGATCAGAGAATTTTTGATGACTCTGAACAACTTGTAGCCATGTATAAGGAGATGCAGCTCCAACAGCTCAAAACACGTGAGACAAAAGCAGCGCTTGAATCCACTGATTCTGAAAAAAAAATACTCGCCATACAAACGGAAAAACGACTGGCAGCCTATTATAGAATGGGAGACATCGGCGTTCTCAACATCACATTTTCAACCTCTACTCTCCCTGAACTTGTTAATTTTCATGAGTATTACAGATACATGCTCAGACAGGACCGACAGCTTATTCATAGCTTTCGCGTAAAGCTCACTGAATTAAAACAGGCACGTGTGGCCCATACTGAAGAAGCAAAACGTCTTGAACTTGCCATGGAGGACACCAAGAAGCAGCAGGTTATTCTCGCGGCAACAAAACAGGATCAGCAAAAGGTTATAGCCCAGATACAGGTTGAGAAATCACTGTACCAAGAGGCAGCACAACAACTTGAACAATCGGCTCAAACTTTAATTCAAGAGATAGAAGATCTTGAAGATAACGCCCGGCAGGCAAAGCAGGTAAAAGAGGAGTGGATGATTGCCACCTACCCCATTGAGCCCCATAAAAAGAGAAAGCCCTCTTGGTTACGCGGTATAGGGGGCCATCAAAAACACCTTCCTCCGCCAATCCTAGGAACCGTCACCAAACTCTACACCGGCGATTCAGGGCGCCCAGGGGATCTCAACTTTGGAGTTGATTTTAAAAGCGCGCCACAAGCAAAGATTCGGGCTGTATTTACAGGTAAGGTGGTACATGCAGGCTTTGTGCAGGGATATGGACAACTGGTGATCATCAGTCATTCCGACGACTACTACACGTTAACCAGCAGCATTAACACGATCACGGTACAAAAAGGTGATATGGTTAAGCAGGGTGACGAACTGGGGTACACCTCTAAACATGGCGCAAACATGCAAGAGGATCTGCATTTTGAGATCAGATTAAAAGAAAAACCTCTGGATCCGCTGGACTGGCTTGACGAAAATTATATTATTTTTTCTCCAGAGCTTGAAGCAACCCTGTAAAAACAGTAAAATAAAAGGACGTTGTCTTAAATATATTATCCCCCACGTTAAAGGATTTACATGAAAGCGGAATTATTTACAAAAAAACGGGTTATTATTGCCATTACAGCATTAATACTGCCCCTTCTTGCCTTACAGCTTTTTGACAGAAATGCTTCAGTGGTTGCTAAGACCAGTGATACCTATCAGCAGCTTGAGACATTCACTGCTGTCCTGCATATGATCGACGAGAACTACGTGGAGGAGATCGACTCCAAAAAGCTTATGGAAGGCGCCATAAATGGGATGCTCACCTCCCTTGACCCCCATTCTTCCTACATGAGCCCTGAAGACTTTAAAGAACTGCAGATCGAAACCCAGGGAAGTTTTTCAGGTATTGGTATTGAAATTACCATGAAGGATTCCGTTCTCACTGTTGTCAGCCCCATTGATGACACCCCAGCCTTTAAGGGTGGTGTAAAGGCTGGAGATAAGATCCTGAAAATTGAAGGTCAGACCACGAAGAATATCACCTTAATGGAGGCCGTGAAAAAATTGCGCGGCCCAAAAGGAAGCAACGTTACCATTTCAATTCATCGTGAAGGCTGGACCGAGCTTAAAGAGCTGGTACTCACCCGGGATGACATTCCCCTTCTCAGTGTGAAATCAAAAATTCTGGAACCCGGTTATGGCTATATCCGTATTCGTTCATTTCAGACCAATACGACCCGTGACTTTAAAGAAGCCCTCCAAGAGATCACCCAAAAACAAGACTTAAAGGGATTGGTCCTTGATCTGCGCAATAACCCCGGCGGCCTCCTTGACCAATCCGTTCGCATCTCGGATATTTTCCTTGACGATGGACTTATTGTCTACACTAAGGCCAGAAGAGAAGATAACAACCTGAGTTTCTCAGCCCACAAGGACTTCCTGAAATATGACTTTCCCATTGTCGTTCTGGTGAATGAAGGGAGTGCCAGTGCCTCAGAAATTGTAGCAGGCGCATTACAAGACCATAAACGGGCTTTAATTTTAGGGGCGCAGACCTTTGGTAAAGGGTCCGTGCAAACCATCCACCCCATGGTAAATGGTGCAGGTGTAAGATTAACCACAGCATTATATTACACCCCGAGCGGCAGATCTATTCAGGCAACAGGCATTACACCGGATATTATTGTACCATCCTCTTTTTTAACGAAAGAAGAACTCGACACGAAAAAAGAACAAAAAGAAGAACAACAAAAAGACACACCAAAATTCATCAAAGAATCTGACCTGCCCCATCATTTTAAAAACGGCGATGCAGATCAAAAAGACATTACCGAGCCTGTTAAAAAGGAAAAACCAGAAGAAGAGCAGCAAGAAGCCACAGAGTCTGAAATAAAAGAACAGATAGAGCAAGACAACCAGCTCAAACAAGCCCTCATACTTCTTAAAGGGGCCTCAATCTTTGGTTCTTTCGGGGAACAGCAGTAAGTGTAGACCTGACATCCCCCCTGCATCTTTAATAAAAAAGGAGCGGTTACCCTGAATAGGGAAACGGCTCCTTTTTTATTGTTCACGGTATGTGATTAAAACCTACTTGAGAAGGTGATGGTTTTTTAAACAAACCTCACCAGCCTGAATCAATCACCCCCTACACAGGCAAACTGATACGGACGGTGGTGGAAACACCTAATTCACTTTCAACCTCAATGGTTCCCTTATGGTTCGTGATAATATCAGAGGCCAGCGCAAGACCCATACCTGTTTGTTGACCATCAGGCCAGTGACTGTTGCGGGCCTTGAGGATCGTGCCCAGAAATTCACCATCAATCCCAATTCCATAATCTGTAATCATGAGCTGCAAAGCCTCTCTTGAGTCAACACGTATCCCTTTGATTTCAATCCGCTTGTCAGTCTCTTTAGTCTGATACTTCAAATTAAGGGCATGACGACTGTTCATCAGTATCGCGAGAACTACCTGCTGCATTTCCCGGGCTGGACAATGATATTCAGGTAAGTCTTGCAGGTCTACCTCCACCTCAATTCCATCATTTTTCAAAAGCGGTTTCATCAGGGTGATTGAATTGCCAAGGACATGACTGAGCAACACCATTTCACACGGCCCATCGTCATCTCCAGAGTAGGCCAAAAGGTTTGAGGCCAAGTTCGTAATGGTATCACCCTGCTTTATAATCTTTCTTACTATTTCAGTACCAGGTGCTGTTTCATCCATATCATCTTCAAGGAGTTGCGCATAATTGATGATACCGTTGCCAACATTATTCACCTCCATGGCGACACCAGAGGCGAGCTGACCAATGGCAGACAACTGTGACACCCGAACCAGTTCAAGCTTCTTGGTCTTTTCTAAATCAAGGTCATCCTGTAAATGACGGATATGAGCCTTTTCATCCGTAACATCAAAGCCAATACAACGAATCAAGCAGGAATCATCAGCACATTGGGAGTAAAAGAAGATACAGCGCATCTGCCGATCTAAGGCTGAGTCCTTCCCAACCAGACGACATTCCATAGGGCCGGCTTCAGCAAGCTCTCTAAAATCATGGGAAAAATCATCTTCAGGTTGAAAAAAATCAAACCAATCCCGGTTGGCTGTCTCACCCACCCCATAGCCACAGCGAAACTCAATCTCTTCATTGACCTGGCAGATCTTGCCACTATCATCAATCTCAGCCCACACACCGCCAAGGGCTGATATCATATCACTGGTAACCTGGCGACATTTCTTTAAGCGGTCAAACAAGGTTCCCTTTAAAATTTCCTGTTCATTTATGATTTCGGCAAGAACAGAGGCCTCTTTACAGTAGGGGGACACCATTACATCAGTCTTCTGACCAGCCAGAACCTGATCAGAATCATCCACGAGCTGCCATAGCGGAACAAGCAAACGTCTATGAAAAAGGATTAAAACACCAACTAGGAATGCTACAGCCAGGGCGCTTGAACCAATAATAATATTCTGATACCCAATAAGCCGTTCCCGTGATGAGTTCACCAAAACGCGGTCAAACAACAGCAAACGCTCCCCAAGGGTACGGACCTCTCGACTGAGCCTGAGACCAAGATTACGGTCACCACCGCCAGCCTCTATCTCCCGCAGGAGGAGGACAATACCAGGCAAATCCACCCCGGAGACAAGGGAGAGTTTCACCTCTTCCCGCACACTTCCGGCATCAAGTAACTGA
>JAQIBE010000179.1 GCA_027859235.1 Desulfobulbaceae bacterium | reverse complement strand
CAACAACCGACCACGAAAGTGTTTGGAGTTTCGCACTCCATATGAGGCATTCCAAGAAGCCACGGGCGTTGATATGAAAAACTTACGGGGCTATGCACTTATCACTTGAATCCAGGTATTCTCAATAATATCTATATGATCTTTATTATTTTTTATATTAGATAATTGGTCTTTTATTTTAATTTCAGGAAATTGGCTTTTATAGTCAAATTTTATTTCTTTTTCTTTTTTAAATTTTGTTTCTAAGAAATCTGCAAGTTCAGTTTTGCTAGATTTATTAAGCAGCGGTGCTATTTTATTTATTCGTGAAATGTCTAGTACATTAAATATTCTTCTACGTATATTGCTGTCTATGTTATTTAATATGTCAGATATCTTTTCATCACTTAAAAATAATATTATTTTGTTAGCTGAGCTTTCTGAAATTTTGTTAAATATTTTATTTATGTTTTCGGGCTCAAGGATATCCAAAGAACTGATTATTCCTCGTTCAGGCATATAGTTATATAGTGTGTTTATTTCATTTTTGTTGCTGTTTTGGATGAGGTTGTTAAATTCTTCTTTTGATAGTTTTTTCCATATATCAATAATCTCTTCACTTGTAATATTGCTTATTCTATTTGGGGGTGTTCTCATTGTGTATCCGTGAAGTTAACATTGTTAATAGGTAGAATTTGTACGTCAGTAACACTTCTATAGCATGCCCTTTCTGTCTTTGTATTAAAGTATAGAGGGGGAAATGTGGAAAGTGGGGCGGTTGGGTTAGTTTGGGATTTCCTTGTATTGTGATATTATCATTTTTATATGGAAAAAGAGATCAAGTTTTTGCCAAACCCTAAGGCTAAATTGATGGATCAGGTTCGCGAGGTTTTGCGCTATCATCAATATGCCTATCGTACTGAGCAGAGTTATTGTCAGTGGATTTTGCGCTATCTGCATTTCTTTGGTGGGAAAACCCATCCTCGTCTGCTCAATTCAAAAAATGTTGAACAATTTCTAACACATCTGGTTGTTAACCGCAATGTCTCTGCTTCAACACAGAGACAGGCTTTGAATGGGCTTGTCTTTTTGTATGTAAAGGTTTTGGATATGCCGTTTCAGGGAAAAATTGCGCCGATTCGTTCCAAGAGACATAAGCGTTTGCCGGTTGTCTTGACCACTGAGGAGGTTAAGGTCTTATTTTTATGTTTGGACGGTACGAATTTGTTGATGGCGAAAATTTTATATTGGGCAGGGCTGCGGTTGATGGAGTGTTTGCGGCTACGGATTCAGGATGTTGATTTCGGGACGAGGAGAGTTCTGGGGACACCATACTTAATTAATTCCCCCAAATACGCTGGTATTGGATGGTGCTTTTTTCTTTTATCTTTCCCCCCATTCAGCCCTGAGCGAGCAGGGAGCTGGAAAAGGGAAAGAGAATTGCAGCATGTCTGAGCGAAGCGAGTTTCTGCAATTCCCCTTTTCCAGCGGAAGGCGAGCGGTGCCGCAGGCCAGGGCTGTTAGGGTGTCCTTTTTCGGTTCCTTGTTAGACAAGGAAAAAGGAACAAAATTCAGGGCCGCGGGGCCAACTCTACCTAGCGATGTTGGCGGGAATTTGGCGTCAAAAGTCAAAAGCGGACTTGACCCCTTTCCCTGCTGAACTAATTATTAGGTAATCTCTCTATTCCCTATTTGCTTCCAAACAGTTGGTGTTTTTAGTTTCTTGCTACGTATAAGTTTGCCAGAAGATAATTTAGCTTCTATTAAAAAATAAGGGTTGTACATGGCATTTAAGGGATGTTCAGGGATTACACATTTTAGGTTAACTGGTTGGTTTTGTTCCAGTTTTAAGTTTTCATTTTCAAGTAATTCATAAACTACAGGACCAAATCTAATATTTTGGTAAAGACGGATCGGTGTGAGTGGTCTTTTTAGATGCATTAAAGCGATATGTTTAAATGAATATGTGCCACGCGCTACACAGTTCACTAAATATATGGATTCATTGCTACGATTCACAATAGTAGCACCAATTTCATCTAGGACATTATTGGAAAAATTAATTGTAAAACTTGGTTCAATATGGACTGGGTTTAGCCAATAATAAAATTTACGAATTGTAAATATGGCACCAATAAGAGCTGCTATGCTTGTTATTGCTGTTATAGCCCCCTTATATTTTAGAATGATCGAGAAATCCATAATTATGCCTAACGGCCGAGATAGCCGGCTTGCCAACCAGTTGGCTACCAAGTTCAAACGGTTAAAATTATTGAAGCTGACTTAAAAGAACGCGCGTGTTCGCAAGTCGGGTTGGTCGATTTGTCGTGTGATTACAAGTACTTATGCTGTTTTTTTGTAATTGTTTTATTGAAAGTGTCGCACTTCAAAGTTGAAGCTAAGTCTATTTGTCTCTCAGTTTGTTGTTATTTAATACCATTACAGTCAATCGACATAGTTTCATCTAACTGTCTATGTACACCTATTGCTTCAAAGCAATTCTCGTTAGCGCTGATTATTTCGATAGTTACGTTTTGCATTCCTGGAACAAAGTTCACTTCTTCTAGGTTGGTTGAGTAGAGATTGTGCTCAGCAAAGTATGCTTGTTCCGCAATTAATAAGTTTTGTAGTTCTGATTTTACGTTAGCTTGATATGCGCGATTTTTATATGTAGAGAATTGTGGAATTGAAATTGCCGCTAATATACTAATTACAAAAACGATACCAATAGCTCCAGCAATGACAGCAATGACAGCAATCACTACTCCACTACCACTTGCGTCATATTTCTCTTGTAGTTTTTCACTGCTTGTAAGTGCATAAATAATGCATTCAATTAAAGCAATTAAACTAGGGATACCTGTCCAGCAGAAAAGTATATAGAAGAATCCTTGCCAGTTTTTCCCGGTGTAGAATTTATGTGCACCAATACCGCCCAGGAAAAATGCAAGTAATAATAATGCCGTTTTGCTAAGCGGGTTTCTTTGCCTAACGCCACATTTAGGGCAGATTTCAGCCTTGATTTTGATAATTTCGCCACACGATCCACAAAATTTTTCATCTAATGCTTTATTCCGTAGGCTGTTTTCGGTTGAAGGTTGTTGATCCATGGAAATAAACTCCTTTGGGTTTGAAAGTATTGTTTGCTAACTTTTTTCTATTTGAGGGCATAACAGCGTCTATATTAGTTCAATACTGCAAAAAAAAAGGTGATTGGTTGTCAGGTCGTTACGATGCCGCAAAAGTCTAATAATGTCAACACGTTTTGGGTTATATTCGTTGGTCAGGAGTGCGGGGGCGCAGGCAGATGTTGCTAGTCCGCATGAGTGGCGGAGGGGATGATATTTGCCGTGGCCCATCAGGGGGTGGGCAGAGGGATGTGGAGAGATCGTTCAGAATGTTCAGGTGCATGTAATCCCATGGTGCCATGGAATAACGCACCCGCCTTTTTCAGCCCTAAACCCTGCATTGTCCGCAAGGGCTTAGGTGTTGAGCTGTTAGTCTTTTCAGATTTTCTATGGTGTTATCTACTGATCGCTTTTCAACACGGCCAGGAAGGCCTTCTGGGGGATATCGACATTGCCCACGGTCTTCATGCGTTTCTTGCCCGCCTTTTGTTTCTCAAGCAGCTTTCTCTTCCGGGAAATATCACCACCGTAACATTTCGCGGTGACATCCTTTCTTAAGGCGGCAATGGTGGATCTTGAGATGATATCGCCGCCGATGGCACCTTGAATGGCAATTTTAAACATCTGCCGCGGAATTTCTTCCTTAAGCTTTTCACAGGCGTGCAGTCCACGCGCCCTGGCATTTGATTTATGCACAAGCTGGGAAAGGGCATCCACCCGCTCACCGTTCACCAGGATGTCCAGTTTGACCAGGTCACTCTTGCGGTAGTCGAGGAGTTCATAATCAAAGGAACCGTACCCCTGGGTGATTGATTTCAGTCTGTCGTAAAAATCGTAGATGACCTCAGCAAGGGGTAATTCACAGGTGAATTCCATCCGACCCGGGATGGGGTAATGGTAATTGGTGTTTTCGCCGCGCCGGTCCATGCACAGGGTCATTACTGCTCCCATGTAGCGTTCAGGGATGAGGATCGTCGCTTTAATGTACGGCTCTTCCGTGTAGGCAATGGAGGCCGGGTCAGGGAAGTGGGAAGGGTTGTCCACTTCCAGTTTGGTTTTGTCTGTTAAATAAAAATAATAGCAGACCGATGGCACGGTGAGGATGATGGGGATGTCAAACTCACGTTCAATGCGTTCCTGGATCACCTCAAGGTGGAGTAGTCCGAGAAACCCGCAGCGGAAGCCGAAACCAAGGGCGGTGGATGAATCTTTCTGGAAGGTGAGGGAGGCATCGTTGAGCTGGAGTTTATCCATGGCCACAGCCAGGGCTTCATATTCATCGGTCGAAATGGGATAGATGGAAGAGAAGACCACCTGTTGAATTTCCTGAAAACCTTCTAGCGGTGCAGCGCAGGGATTGTCCTTAAGGGTAATGGTATCGCCCGGTTTGGTGTCTGTAATTTTTTTGACCCCGGCCAGGATATAGCCGATCTCACCCGCCTGCAGCGATTTCTTCTTGGCCCGGGTGATTTGGAACAGGCCGACCTCTTCTACCTTGTAGCTGGTGTTTGTGGCCATGAAGGTGACCACGTCCCCGGCTTTAATGGTGCCATTGATAATGCGCACAGAGATGATGGTGCCCCTGAATGCGTCGTAGCTTGCGTCAAAGATCAGGGCCTGCAGCGGTTCGTTTGGATCCCCGTATTCTGGGGCGGGCAGATGCTTGACAATGGCTTCGAGGATATCGGCAACTCCTTCACCGGTCTTTGCTGAACACATACAGGTCATTTCTGCATCAAGTCCAAGGTCTTCTTCTATCTGCAGGGCTACGGCTTCAGGGTCTGCAGCAGGCAGATCAATTTTATTGATGACAGGCAGGACAGCGAGGTCGTTTTCCATGGCAAGGTAGAGATTTGCCAGGGTCTGTGCTTCAATACCCTGGGCTGCATCAACAAGTAAGATGGCGCCTTCACAGGAGCTGAGGGCCCTTGAAACTTCATAGCTGAAATCCACATGGCCCGGGGTGTCGACGAGGTTGAGTATGTATTTCTTGCCATCCTTTGCCTTATAGGGCAGACAGATCGTCTGGCTCTTGATGGTTATGCCCCGTTCACGCTCAATGTCCATGCTGTCGAGCATCTGGTTTTTAAATTCCCGATCACTAATCATATTGCAGAGTTGGATGAGCCGGTCAGCCAAGGTGGATTTGCCGTGATCTATGTGGGCTATGATACTGAAGTTTCGGATGTTTTTCATATAATGTGTCGGGCTTTTGATCTCAGGTTTTAAGAGCTGTTGGTATACCGGTAATGGTAAGGATTCCTGCTCATGTTTATAAAGAAGAGGGGGGTCATTGTCAAGCTTTACCCGTGATGGTGAAGGGGGTGAAGCGGTTATTCTCCACCTGCAAATGAGGTGATGAGATCGTTTTTATCATTCTGTTTTTTGATCGAAATAGCGCGCTTTTTTTTTTTTGAAATGGTAGAAAGAGAGACTGTTTTCTTGACGTATCGTCTTTAACCTCAAGGAATTGATGCCCTTGGCGTCAATAATAGTCACGAACATTTTAATTAGTAAAAAACGGTTTTTCTTTGAAAGAAACGAAAAAAAATATAGCTGATAATATTCATGCCCTGGTCACGCTTCCTGATGATCCGAATTTGCCCACTGTTGGCCAGCCGGGCTTACACCGCTATCTGCAGGAGATTAGCCAGCACGCCCTGTTGAGCCGTGAAGAAACGGCTGAGCTTGCCAAGAAATTCAAGGAAGATGGTGATTCTGAGGCGGCGTATCAACTGGTTACAGCCAATTTGCGTCTGGTGGTCAAGGTGGCGATGGATTTTCAGAAATACTGGATGCAGAATTTCCTCGATGTCATCCAGGAGGGAAATGTCGGGCTGGTGCATGCGGTCAAGAAATACGACCCCTATCGCGGGGTAAAGTTTTCCTATTATGCGGCCTACTGGATTCGTGCCTATATCCTGAAGTTTATTATGGATAACTGGCGTCTTGTAAAGATTGGTACCACCCAGGCCCAGCGGAAATTATTCTTCAGTCTGAATAAGGAGCGGAAGCTCCTGGAGAGCCAAGGGTATAAAGCGGAGCCGAAGTTGCTGGCTGAGCGTCTCAATGTCAAGGAGCAGGAGGTTATTGAGATGAGTCAGCGCATGGACAACTGGGATGTCTCCCTTGAATCCCCTGTCCGTGCAGACTCTGATGATGACCAGAAGTCATTTTTGCCTGATCATGGTCCCTCAGTGGAACAAAAGGTTGCTGAAACTGAAATCCGTGAACAGATGGCAGAGCTGCTCGATAACCTCAGTGAGCATTTAAATGAAAAAGAGCAGGTCATTTTAGCCGTACGTTTACTGAGTGATGATCCCCTTACCCTGCAGGATATTGCTGATCAGTTCGGTATTTCCAGAGAACGGGTTCGGCAGATTGAAGCCAACCTCTTGAAGAAAATGAAGAAGTATCTTGAGCAGGAAGTGCCTGATATACATAGCTTTCTTGATCAATTGTTTGGTATATAGAGGCTGAGCCGTTATTTTTAGTTTATCTTTAACAAATATAAAAACGACCATGTCGCAGCAGGAAAATATATGAAAGTGCCATTATTGGATTTGCAAGCTCAATTAGCCCCCATTCGGGATGAAATCGTGCAGGAGATTACCCGGGTTGTGGATTCATCCATGTACATCCTCGGGCCTGATGTGCAGAGGTTTGAAGAAAATATCGCCAGCTATTGCGGGGCCACTGCCGGTATAGGTGTTGCCAGTGGTACAGATGCCTTGCTCTGCGCCTTTATGGGCCTCGGTATCGGCCCGGGTGATAAGGTTATTACCAGTTCCTATTCCTTCTTTGCGACCATGGGTTCCATCCTGCGTCTTGGCGCAGAACCTGTCTTCGCTGATATTGACCCTGTTACCTATAACATCGATCCTGCCCGTATCCGGGAAATCTTAGAGGCGGGCTCTGATGATGTAAAGGCTATTGTCCCTGTGCATTTATATGGGCAATGTGCTGATATGACCGAGATTATGGCCATCTCCGAAGAGTATGGCATCCCGGTTGTGGAAGATGCTGCCCAGGCCATTGGTTCCTGCTTTCCGGTGAAGACGGGTGATACCGTGTCCTGGCAGCGGGCTGGAAGTTTCGGTGTTGCCGGCTGCTTTTCTTTTTTCCCCAGTAAGAATCTTGGCGGAATGGGCGATGCCGGTCTGATCACGGTTCAAGATGAGGACTTCGCCGAAACCCTTAATGTCCTGCGGGTACATGGCGGCAAGCCTAAGTATTACCATGATGTCCTCGGGGGTAATTTCCGTATTGATGCCATGCAGGCCGTTATCCTTGATGTGAAATTAAAGTATCTGCCTGATTGGCATAGGGGACGTCGGCAAAATGCCATGACCTATGAAGGGCTGTTCGCCAAGACCGGTCTGGTGGAAAAGGGGCTGGTGACCTTACCTGCCGCTGTCTATCGTGCAGATGCTGATGATCCGATTCAGGGTGCTGATTATCATATTTACAATCAGTTTGTTATCCGCGCAACGGATCGTGATGCGCTGCAGAGGTATCTCCTGGAGCAGAATATTGGTGTTGAGGTGTATTACCCTGTGCCGCTGCATAAACAAGGGTGTTATCTGCAGCAATCATCTGCGGAATGGTCCCTGCCTGAAACGGAAAAGGCGGCCCTTGAGACCCTGGCTCTCCCTATTTATGCCGAACTGACCCCTGAAATGCTTGCCTATGTTGTGGAGAAGATTGCTGAGTTTTATAAAACAAAAGGACTCCTGTAGTCGGGGCTCAATATTATTTACTCAAGGAAGTCCATATCCTTTAGCGTGATTCAACCTGTGCGTTTCTATGCCTATATCATTGCCCTTTATCTGCTTCTCATCCCTGGCGGAGCAACGGCGAATCAAATCAATACCTTTCACCGGGATATCCCTGCAGATTATATCATTGCCGGGAATCTCGATCATGAGCTTGGCCAGCGTTGGCTGAAGGCCCGTAGCTTAAGCGGGCAGGGGGAGTTAGAACAGTCACGTATTCAGTATATCCTCCTCTTACATTCCTATCCTGATCTTCTTCAGGCCCGTTATGAATATGTTGAAGTGCTCCAAAGCCTTGAGCGTTTTAAAGAGGCTGAGGTTGAACTGGAACTTCTCCTTGAGATTGACCCCCTGAACCTTGATTATAAACAGATTCTGGGGACATTGTTTCTTGAGCACGGCCAGGAAAGGCAAGGGATGGTTTTGCTGAGTGAGGTGTGGCAGGAGCGTGAAGATGTTGAAGTGGGTCATCTCCTGTATCGTGCCTATAAGCAGCAGGGCTTAAAGGAAAAGGCACTTCCTGTGCTTGAAGCACTCTATCGGCAGTCTCCTGATGATATCCGCTTACATGAAGAGTTGTTCACCCTTTACCTTGAGCTTGGTGATGATGTGAAAGCTCAGAATTTTGCTCCGCCTGTCACTGAAAATTCTCCCGCCTCGTTAAAGAGGTTTATTGCCGCAGCTCAGCTCCATCAGCGTCTCGGCCTTGAGCATATTGCCGCAGATTATTGGCAGGCCGTGTTGCGCAAGCAGCCAGACTTCAAACTGGCTCACGAGAATCTTGCCCGTTATTACACCCAGAATTCCAGAGCCAGTGAGGCTCTACCCCATAAGCTTTTTTTGTACAGCCGGACCGAGGATAACGGCAGGATTGCCGGTGAAATTGGCGATTATTACGTTAAGGCCAATGAATGTTCCCAGGCCGTTTTCTTTTTGGAACGGAGTCTTGCAAGTGAACCGGATCAGGTTGAGAGGGTGCGGGGGCTCGCCTATTGTTATAGGCAGCTTGGGGTAATTGTTGATTCAGCCCATTATTTTGAACTGTATCTAAGGCTGCAAAACGAACCTGCACCTGCAGACCGTTTAAGCGCCGCATTGGTTTTTGTCGAGGCCGGGATGAAGGCTGAGGCTGCAGAGCAGTACCGTGAATTACTGGTGCAAAATCCCGGTGATCTTGACTTACTGGTAGCCCTTGCCCAGGTTGAAACGTCACGCGCTAGATTTGCCCAGGCCCTTACCGTGTGGAAACAGGTTGCCAAGCGTAAGCCGGATGATTTAGCGAGCCGACTGGAAATTCTATCATTGTCGGAAAAACTTGGCAAAGAGGATATCCACACGGTTCTGACTGAAATTCATGCACTGGATAAAAATAACCACAGGGTGTCACTGCTTCTGGCCTTAGCTGCATTTGAAAATGGTGATACGGCTCAAGGGTGGAATCTTTTTCAACCCTTGGGTGTGTGTGAGTTGTTTAGTGCTGATCTCCTGGCCCTCCGGGGTGAAATTTACCTTTTTTTAAATCAACCTGAACATGGTTTTACTGATCTTGCAGAGGCATACCGGAAGGATGTGAATCTCCCTGCGGATAAGGTGCTGTCCTATCTAGAGGTTG
The DNA here is from genome assembly GCA_027859235.1 of Desulfobulbaceae bacterium. GTDB lineage: Bacteria > Desulfobacterota > Desulfobulbia > Desulfobulbales > SURF-16 > JAJRUT01. The sequence continues at coordinate 3,066 of JAQIBE010000179.1, read as the reverse complement.
CAGGTGTTTTGGGCCGGCTGGATATTGTTTATCAGCTCAATCAGAGATATCAATTTTCTCAATCTGCTGATCTGCACCATGTCTTGCTTTATGCGGATGGTCTGGCTGAGTGTGGTGACTTCCCGGGGGCGCTGGCTTTATATACGCAGATCCTGGGCTCAGACAATAGGGATCTTTGGCCATCCGCGCACCATGGGTTGGCTGAGATGTATGGGCGGCATGGCTTCGCCTTTGCAGCTGAACAGGAAGATCGTTTAAATTGGCTGGAGAGTAAGGATTCTACCGCTCTTCTGCGTTTGGTGCATAACGGTTTACGCCAGGGTGAAAATGGCGAGGCGGAATATTGGCTTGATCAATACAGGGTGTCTGGAAAGGGTTTTGACCCCCTGGTGTATCATGCGGAGATGCAGTTACTTGCGGCTGATGGCGAACCGGAACGGGCATTACGTCTGGCTGCAGACTTTCGTCAGTCGTGCCGTGACGCTGGTGTTGATTGTCGTGAGGCTGAGATGCTCATTGCCCTTGAGAAGACCGAAATTCTTTTTCAGGAAGATAGGCTGGACACAGCACATGCTGCTATGGGGTCACTGGCGGAAACCTATCCGGATGAGATTCTGCCCGAGGTTTATGGCTTGAAATGGGCGGAATACTTTGAGCTGCCAGCCGGAATTGCCCCGTCAGCAGAACAGATTTTGCAAGGTGCAAGTGGTGAGGCAGGGGATCTCTACACCCTGCAGCATGATGCACAGGAGCTAGGGTTGTTGGATTTTACAACGCAGATTAATCGCAAACTCTATAACGAGCATCCGCAGTCACTGAAATATGGTTTGGCGTTGATTTCCTCACTCGTTGCCAAATCATCTTTTGATGAAGCACTTAACATTATTGCCGAATTGCAACTGGTCTATCCCGAGTCTTTTCTGCTCCGTCTCTATGGGGCCAGGGTGAGCCTCGCTACAGGAGATTTTCAAAAGGGACTGGATTTTATAGGTACGACCCGCTCAGATTTTTCTTTATTTGAACCGGAGCTCCTGCGGGCCCGCTTTCTCTGGGGGCTGGCCAGGTGGGACGATGCGCTTCGTGTTTATGCAGAAAATATCAAACCATATGCCGAGGATGAGTTTCTCAGGGAGATTGAGGCGCTGCAGTTACAGCTTCCACCCGCAGCCGAGCCGTCACTTTGGGTTCGGGTGGTGAAGCCTCTGGCTGTGAAACGGACCCCTTTGGAAAGAAGTTTTACTCTGTCCGGAGGAACCTCTGCTGATGCCTATGCCGTTGCTCGTCTTGGCACCGGTTTTTTCGCCCGGAAGAGATGGCAGGATTTCTTCGCTGAAGAGCTTGCTGCGCGTAAATCTATCCGAAGACGTGAGTTTTTTCATGCGGTTAATCAGTATGAGGCAATGGGCGATGCCCTGGTTGAACCGACCTTGTTGTTTGATCTGGCAGGGGTCTATGCGAGTCTGAAGCGTGTGGGGGATGAAGCGGTTATTTATGAGAAAATACAGGACATTAATCCTGATTTTCCCGGCCTGGCCCAGGCCATGAACAGAAACAAACTGCAAAGAAGACCCCGGACAGGGGTTCAGCTGACCTATTTATCAGAAGAGGGCTGGGGTGGCTATAAAGACATGACGGTCTGGCAGCAGAATGTGCATGGCTGGTATTCTCCCCGGCCGCGGACCGAACTGTTCCTTGGCGCCACTCATCTCTATCACTCCGCTGCTGACAGTGAGGAAACCGTTCAGGGTAATGAGGTTCTTGCAGGTTTTACTTCGAATGTTCTTGATTATTTCCGCATAGATATGAGTGGCGGCGTGCACATGCTTGCTGATGATTATCCTGACAAGGGTGTTTTCAGTGTGAGTCTCACTGGTATGGCAAATGATTTTCTGAAAAGTCATATAGGTGTAGAGCGACGGGTGGTTAAGGATACCATGGCGAGTCTGAATCGTGGAATCACCGCTGAGGAGTATACCGCCCAGGCTACCGTTGATCTTTTTCCTCGTCTGCAGGTTGGTGGAAAGTTGTCCCGCATTCATTATTCAGATGATAATGAGATGAACGGCTATTCATTATGGGGCACTCTCATTCTGCAGCCGCAGCCTAATTATTTATATCTCAGAGGTGGCTATGAATTTATGGACCACCAGGATGGTGCAGGGGGAACGGGAGCTGTTCTCGATGATGGTTTCACTGAAGATGATCACCCCTACTGGGCCCCTGTGAATTATTGGCGGAATCAATATACCCTGGGGTACCAATATACCTATGCAGAGACTCTTTTTGGACATCATCTTCCCGGAGTTGTTTCAGCGCTCTATCTGCTGGAGTATGATTCTGATGGTGAGTTGTTTCATCATCTTGGGGCAGGATTACATATGGAAATAACGGAATCATGGATTTTCTCTTTTGACGGGGCTGTGGATTTTGCAGATGACTATGATGGATGCCGTGTGGATGGGACGTTAGAGTATCGCTGGTAAAAATGTTCCGGTTGAAGGTCATAATTGTACACAGTCATTCGTCTATTTCGTGTATAGTGATGGCTTAATTGTAGTCAATAAACATCTTGTTTGAGATGAGAAATATTTAAGAAGGCAGGGTACTGCTTTTTTGGAGGTTGTTATGGTAGTTCGTGTTCCCATGTCCAAGACCGGTCGTCAAAGACTTCGAGAAGAACTTATTCGTCTTGAAAGGACTGACCGTATGGAAATTGTTAAATCCATTGAAGTTGCCCTGGGTCATGGTGATTTAAAGGAAAATGCAGAGTATCATGCCGCTAAAGAAAGACAGGCCCTCTGCGAGGGTCGTATTCTTGAGTTGAAAGATAAACTTGGCCGGGCCGAGGTGATTGATTGCACCCAGGTTCCCACTGACGCAGTTGTGTTTGGAACCGTAGTGGATATACTTGATTTGGATAGTGATGAAGAGATTACCTATCAGCTCCTTGGCAGTGACGAGGCTGATGTCAAGACAGGGTCTATCTCTGTGATGTCTCCATGGGGCAAGGCGATGATCGGTAAAGAGGTCGGTGATGAAATTGAAGTTAAAACTCCAAAAGGACTT
>JAQIBE010000169.1 GCA_027859235.1 Desulfobulbaceae bacterium | reverse complement strand
ACGATACCGTCCGCAAAGAAGGCCATGGCGTCCTGCCATTCCTGCTGGTGCAGGTGGGATTCGGTGATGTCACGGGAGATGGCCAGCAGACGCTGCACCCTGCCCTCACTATCCACCATGGGGGTGATGACGACATCCCACCACTTCGGTTTCCCCTTTGCTGTGGCGCAGGCGGACTGAAAGGTTCCGACCCGCCCCTGTCTGGCCTGCTCGCAGGCCGCCAGGGCGACCTCGCGGTCTGGCCCCTGGTATAACTCGGGCCAGGATTTATGGAGATACCTTTCCACATCCTCAATCTCCATGAGGCGTTGGCCGCCCAGGTTCATAAAGAGCAGGTTGCCGGCCAGATCCAGCACCTGGATACAGTCGTGACTGCTGTCAATGATCGCCCGCCGGAATGCTTCACTGGTTGCCAGGGACTGTTCCACCTCTTTGCGCTCAGTGATGTCATGCATGGTGGCCACAGCGCCAAGCAGGGTGCCGTCCGAGGAGATCAGGGGCTGACCGTTGGCCACAAGGACCCTGGCCCTGGTCTGGTCGGCGGGGATGACCATCATCTCCACATTGCGCACCACCTCTCCCTGCAAGGCCCGGAAAAGCGGCACATCATCTCTACCCATGGGGGTCTTGCCGTCAGCGAAATAGAGGTTGTAATGGTCTGGCCATTGCTCGGCCGGGATGGGTTCTGCGGGCAGACCGTGAAACTACCTGGTGGCCCGGTTAAAGCGGGAGAGGATGCCCTGCGCATCACAGGAGACAATCCCCTCCTCAATATTGTCAAAGACCGCCTCCAGGAATTGGCGTTCCTTTTCCAGGTTATGCCGCTGCTGGATCAGCTCGGTCTCAATGCGCTTGCGCTCCTCGGTTTCCGCCATCAGTTCAAGATAAGGAAATTTGACCGCAGAGACATATATCCCCCAATAGATCAGGGCGAAGGCTATGATCTTGTAGATATGGCCGAGGATATTATAGGTGTCAAAGGCGCTCTTGTACACCGTTAAGGACAGCTCACTGAAGACACAGACAATCAGCGCCGCCATCATGTACAGGAACAGCTTCTTGCCCGTACTCGCATAGCGTTTCCAGTAGACTGCAATTGTCAGGATTAACAGGATAATAATAAGATATTCAGAATATATCTTGTACGAAGTCAGCCCACTCCCCTCAACAAAGGTTGCGGGGAGAGAGGACGGAAAGTAAATCACCCCGGTAAAGACCACGCCCGCCACAGCGACAGCCGCAGCGAGCAGAAAACCTTTGGAGAGAAAACGGCCTGCTGATCCTGGGCGCACATAGCCGCTGGCCAGGAACGCCAGCGCCGCAAACATCCTGGCCGCGATCCAGAACTGGGTGGATTTTTCTGGGGAGTTCGGGGTTATTAATTCCGGCATGCCTGCATAACTGAGGGTATGCAGGAAATCTATCAGACCGATGGCCAGGAAGGCGCAAGCCAGAAAGAGTGCATTGCGGTTCTTCGACTGGTCATAGGCGAACCAGCCCATGCTGAAAATAGACAGCGAGACCAGAACGCTGAAAGACTCAGCGATATTGTGAAAGACCAGATAGGGGGCGCTGTCCATGGTGTAGTAGAACCAGGAAGGAAACAGCGCCGCCAACGCGAAAGAGAGCAGCGACAACGTGAAGACTGCCGCCAGCACGGCCTGCGCTGAGAGTCCTTTCTTTTTTATCATTTTACCAACCTTATTAAAGCGCCATAACTCTTTCTCATGCAGTTTCCGGTTTACGGTTGCCAGTTTACGGTTCAAGGTTAAATGAATCAGATAACGTCAACATCCACGAACGGTCAACTGGTAATGGGTAACCTGTTAGGTGGTAAGCATAATAATGAATGTCGATATTCGCTATTCGATATTCATCTGTTCAGCTGTTCGTCAACTAACCGGAATTCCTCTGCAATCTCCCGGCAGAAGAGAGAGAGTGTTTCGCTCAGGGCCCCTGTTTGTCCGGAGTAATTTAAGGATGGATAAGGAACCTGGAAACTGCTTCTCTTTGGAGGGAGCAGCACCTCTCCCTGGCCGTTCTTGATCTGCCAGACAGCAACCAGCTGGGCACTGCTGTCCCCATCCCCTTCAAAATGCATAATATCGATGATGAGTTGGC
>JAQIBE010000018.1 GCA_027859235.1 Desulfobulbaceae bacterium | reverse complement strand
AATGGCGGCGGAAATCCACGTATTGGTGATGTTATTGCTGAACATCTGAGCGATGAAGACGTCATTGCTCTGGCACAACGTTGTCTTCAGTTCTACGGGGATAATGCCAAGAAGAAGGAGAGAACAGCCCGGTTTATGGAAAGAACGGAACTCGCTGTGTTTAAAAATGCTGTCCTTCAGGGTTAAACAACTCTAAATTTCTTTAACCATTGCCCACAAAAAAAGCGACTTCCGTAAACGGAAGTCGCTTTTTTTACTGCAAAGAATGAAGGTAAAGAGTTACTCTTTATCTTCCCCCATTCCCTTAATAGCTACAGCACCTACAAGACCCAAGACACCAAAGTTCTTAGCCTTATTCATAACAGGCTTCATTCTGGCAAGAAGTTGACGCCGATGATTCACTGACGCAATTTCCATTGGAGTTGAAGTTGAGCGCAGCAGGCTATCATCACGCTTATTGGCGTAGTAATAACCGTTTGAACCGATATTAACGGCAGCAGAAGACAGGTTTTTAGCCCCCATCTTCTTGTACTTTGACACTTCAGAATTTGGATCATCAATATCACCAAAAATCCTGGCACCAGCAAGACAGGTCTGCACACATGCGGGCTGAAGACCGGCTTCAACACGAGGCATACAGTAGGTACACTTATCAATCGTACCATCTGAACCAAGCTCTTCGTTGATCTGATTCTCATTCACATAGCGAGCACCATAAGGACAGGCATAGGCACATTCACCACAGCCAAGACAGCGATCCTTATCAACCTGAACCGTTCCGTTAAAAGGATCTTTATAGGTTGCAGCAACTTCAAGAGTTGTAGTCTTGCCGGTTTTGGCATCCTTAAAGGTCTTTTGAATCGTATCAGCAGGACAGGCTGGAACACAGGCTGGGGCATCACAGTGATTACACAACCCTGGATAATATGTAGAGGCGAGTCCTTCAGGTGTTTGAGCTGGGCCTAAACGCTTAACCCAGTTCCGCCCTTTATCAACTGGAACATTCCATTCCGCTTTACAGGCGATGGTGCAGGCATGACAACCCACACATTTAGTTAAATCAATTACCATTGAATATTGCATGATGGCTTTTTCTCCTTATATAGACTGTCAATCAAGACAGGATTTATTATGCCTTAACGAGCTTAACAAAGTTGTTCCGCATACCGTTACAACCAGTTTCAGGATCAACTGCACGGATAGAACAAAGCTCTTGATCATCCATACCAGCACCCTTACCAACTGTCATACCGGCGCTCTTTGAACCAAAACCATGGGCCATAAACACGCAATCTTCACGAATACCCGGGGTCACCAGTGCATGGGAGTTAGAGCTGGACTTAACGCCTTCGCTATTAACCATGGTCACTTTATCACCAGATTTAAGGCCAAGCTTGCCTGCCACCTTGTCATTAACCCAGACAGGATTTTCCGGCATACCGGCATTTAACCATACATTGTTTTGTGTACGGTTGAAGGTGTGCAGTGGAGAACGACCGGCCAGAAGACGCATATAACCCTTAGGTACTTCAGGTACAGCTATATAAGTCGGAGCTCCTGGATATCCCTGGTCTTCCAATTCTTCATTGTAGAACTGGACCTCAAAGTCTTCGTTGACTCCATAAGGATCTTTACCCGGCTGCAGGTGAATACCGTCTTCGGCTATAAGCTTCGCAATAGACAACCCTGCTGGCTTGAGCTGGGTATCGACCATTTCTTCAATAGTCTGGACAGGAATGGCCTTCTCATGACCCATGCGCTTGGCAAGTTCATTAACAATGTAAACCTGATCCTTACGCTCAAAGTCCGCCTTAACAAGTGGCATACGGGCAGAAACAAATTGCTGATGCGTGTCACTGAAATCCCATTGCGTACCCTTCTTGATATAATCAAAACGCTCAAGATAAGAAGCTTCAGGCAGCAGGATATCGGCATAGAGAGTGATGTCCGTAGGCATGACGTCTACACACATAACAAAATCCATCTGCTTGAGCATCTTTATAGTAAGATGTTGCTGAGGAATAGTTTGCATTGGGTTTTGACCCCAAACAACACAAGACTTAATTGGATAAGGCTTGCTTGCGATGGCACAGTCACGAATAAGATCCGTAGGTGTTCCGGAAGGAGACTGCTTATAAATACCCATTTGCCGATGCAATGCTTCATGATGCTCGTGACCTTTAGGCCAGCCAACCTTACCAAAACCACCAGGACCTTTTCCTTTAACAAAACCACCGGGAACGCCAAAGGCGCCGAGAATTCCTGCCATACAGGCGAGTGAACGACCGCGCTGGAAGTCATTGCCATGCCAGCTGAAGAAACGACCGGGATGAACAGAGACATTAGGAGCATTGGCTGCAAGCAAATCAGCAACTTCCTTAATCTGAGCTACAGGAACTTCACATTCCTTCGAAGCCTTTTCAGGTGTCCACTCTTTAATGGCGTCCTTGAACTCATCAAAACCAATGCCATGGGCTTCAACAAAGTCTTTGTTATACTTGCCGTTTGCTACCATATAACTCATCATACCGAGCATGAAGACGGTGTCAGTACCGGGCTTGATCTTCACCCAGATATCAGCTTTTGCAGCAGCAGCTGAAAAACGGGGATCGACAATGACCAGTTTTGCACCATTCTCAAGGCCTTTCAAATAACGCTTGGTATGGGAGACATGTACGTTCTCACCAAAATGACAACCGAGACCAAAGATAACCTTGGCATTGGCCATATCGACATTTTCACCAGGACCAGTGCCAATGGTATTCAACCAGGCGTAGTCACGAATACCGCGACATTGAAAAAATGAGGCCTCTGAAACATTAGGAGTCCCTACGGTATGCTCAAAATATTGCATGGGGTATTTTGCTGATGCTCCATGGGGGAACATGGCAATACCTTTGGCACTATGGGCCTTAACGGTAGCGTTAAGTTTTTCACCACACTCATCCAATGCTTCCTTCCAGGAGATGCGCTTCCAGGTCGGATTACCGCGCTCACCAACATTCTTCATGGGGTATTTGAGACGATCCGGATCGTAAAGCAGTTTAATCCCGGCATTACCACGGGCACAAATCGCCTGACCGTTATCAATACTCTTGGGATTACCTTCAAGCTTAACGAGCTTGTTGTCCCGGACCTTCCCAACCAACTGACAGCGCCAGAAACACATTTCACAGATACCGCCGACAGCGATTTTAGTGTCTGCGAATGATCCCGGTGCAGTGAACGGCGACTTGGCAACTCCTGCCTTTGCAGTAGCCACTTTTGACAGTGGTACAGATGCAGCTGCAATAGATGCAGTTTGCAGGAATTTACGTCGTGTTACTTTAAAAGCCATATTCTCCTACCTCCCTCAGGTTTTTTAAATTTGAAACGAATGTCTCAAAAAAATATGCTTCTTAAAGAAAAATGGACGAAAAACTTATGCTACAGCTTGATCGAATTCAATTTCTTTTTTTGTAAAAAAATCAATGAGTTCAATTACAACTTGAATATACCCTGTCTTCGCTTCAGCGAGAACAATGTCTCGAAAAGTGACGAACCAAGGTAAAAATAATTTTTCAATAAATTCATGTGCTACCGCTTCATCTTCTTTAAACTGTAAAGACAGGAACTCTAATTCAGTGGTGAGATGATCCGGGAACTCATTGGTGGTGGTATCAAAACCATGTTCACGGTAGAATTTCCGCGTTACATCGGCCGTGGTATCATTTAATGAACCGTCGATATACATCGAACCATAGGGTGGCGCGATGACCTTTGGATGACCATTAATAAACAAACGGGTGTAATCAACCTGTACATCTTCCAGAAATTGAGGTGTCACCTCAAGGGGGAGATCAACCTCATCCGCTTCAACCTCAAGTTGAGCAAGAAAGGAATGGAGTACAGCAAGAAAATCCGCATTAAACCATTCAGCCTGAGGATAACGTGTTGCCTGGGCTAAGAAGTTAAAGACTTGCGATAGTTGTTCAGATTCTTGTGACATATATTCTCAACTCATTGCAGTATAGTAATCTGGGTCAAGGTGGAGATGACCCGGATAATTTGAATGTTAACAAAAAAATTGTTTACCACAAGAACCGCATGCTTCACATGTGGCAAATTGTCGCGGAGCATTTATTCATATTTTAATAAGTTATCACCTTACAGACCCAATTGCCAAGAGAATGCGACAATTTGCCGTGCACAAAGAGAAAATCAATGCGGTGCAGATGACAACAGTGTAAATTAACTATATTTTTTTTTACATTTACAGGAAAATAATGGGAAACAGCGAAACGACAAACCGATTAGGAGTACAGTGGCTGATTAAACTGCGCTGGTGGGCTGTTCTTGGTCAAATCGTGACCATAGTAACCAGTAATCTTTTTTTCAACCTGCCCATACCGTACCTCGTGGCCTGCACGATTCTCCTTATCGAAATATCGACGAATATAGGACTGCAGATTCGTCTCTCCTCAATAAAACAACCCCTTTTAAGGTTAATTGTCCCGTTCACCTTAAGCGTGGACATACTGCTCCTGACCGCGTGGCTTCATTTCACGGGCGGCCCCATGAACCCCTTTACCTTCCTGTTCATGGTGCCTATTGCCCTCGGAGCCATCTTACTCCCCCACCGGCTCTCCTGGGGTATTACGATCTTAACCATTTTTTGTTACGGCTTACTTTTTATTCCTCATCTGCCGGTTTTCATAACCACCCCGGAGCAAACCATAAAGAATATCTGCGACATCAATCAGGCCGACATGATGCGGCACCTGCATGGCATGTGGTGGGCCTTTGCGATTACATCCTGCCTCATCACCTTTTTTATCGCCAAGATACAAACCTCATTCAGCCGTTACCACGACACCTTAAATCAGCTTAAACATGAACAGCTTAACAATGAACGTTTAAGTTCTCTCGCCACACTTGCCGCAGGAGCTGCCCATGAACTTTCTACCCCCCTTGCGACCATAGGCATTGCCGCCGGGGAAATCGTCTATGAATGTAAGAACGATGCCCATATCTCCGCTGATCTGAAAGAAGATGCCGACTTGATCAAAGACCAGGTCCATCGCTGTAAAGACATCCTTTTTCAAATGTCCGTTGATGCCGGTTCCATGCAGGGTGAACCGATCGTTCCCATTTCGACAGACCGTCTCTTGCAATTGACCCTGGACCTGCTTCACGATACTACAGGCATCAGTATCACCAATAAAATACCAGCAACCATATTTAATCTGCCCAAGAGATCCGTCAGCTGGGCCTTAAAAGGCCTTCTTAAAAACGCTATTGATGCCACGGGAACGGATAGAGCAATCAACCTCACCTGTTATGCCACAACCAGTCATCTCTGTTTCAGTGTGGAGGATAACGGCCATGGAATGACTCCAGAGATCTTAAAATCAGCCAAGGATCCTTTCTTTACAACAAAACCTGTTGGTGAAGGAATGGGACTTGGACTATTTCTAGCAAATTCTATTTGTAATAGATTTCACGGCAGTTTATCTTGCCAATCTGATCCACATAAAAAAACTGTTGTCACCATCACCTTTGCACTCGATCAGGTTAGCCCATGACAGAAGAAAAACATTCGATATTACTTGTCGATGACGATGATTTATTCAGAAACCGCATGGCAAAGGCGCTTACGCGACGCGGACATCATATTCTCAGCGCGTCAAGCTATCAAGGCGGAGTCGAGATCATTGCCCAGCAAAAACCGGACTACGCCATAGTTGACCTGAAAATGACCGGGAAATCAGGACTTGAAGTCATTCGTACCGGCATTCGCCATCACCCTTCCATCCGCATTGTCGTGCTGACGGGGTATGGTTCCATCGCGACAGCCACAGATGCCATCAAGCTCGGTGCAATTGCTTATCTCACCAAACCTGCTGATATTGATGATATCATGAACGCCCTGGTCAACACAGATACACCGAAGCCGGACAAAAAACTTCTGCCGCCATCACTTGCCCGCGTTGAGTGGGAACATATCAATCGGATTTTAACTGATTGCGATAATAATATTTCATTGGCCGCAAAAAAACTTGGGATCCACCGGCGGACGTTGCAAAGAAAATTGCAAAAATATCCGCCGACGGTCTAGAGATACACCGTTTTCATTTCCCCCCGCCCATTCTTGACTTAAAGCGGGATACAACGTCCAGGCAACAGGACATCCAGGGGGAATAGCACAGAACACCTCCCTCCCCTTCAGCCTTCCCCGCCAAAGACTCGGTAGATGACCATATGGTACGATACCAGAGCAACAAAGATGCACAGCATGAGCAATGACCAGGTCAAATACACCTGCTGGGCAGACGCTACCCCTCTCGCCAGATACTTATTCCGGGCAAAGAACTGCACAAACCCAGCACAAAACCCAAAGAACACTGAGCCAAACAGGGCAATATAGATAAAATAACCGATGAAATAATACTCCGGCTTCACAATGCAAAACGGACAATGATGGTACGGCATGGCATAAATGAAGGAAGAGAACGTGGTGATGATCGTATCCAGGGCAAAAATCAACCACCCCCCCATGGCCAGTGCATACAGATAGACAAGCCACGTATGACCTTTTTTTCTACAGACAAGCCCCAGCAGCAAGAGACTGGAGCTTACGAGATAGAAAAATAACAATGATGATTGAAAAATACCTGAAAAGGATCCCGAAGTTTTAACCTCATCGAAGATAATGGCACAGCAGGACGTAATAATATCAGGAGTCAGACCGGCAATATAGAGCGTCTGCAGACAAAAATCAGTAATGATGAGCGGCACAAGAAAGAGAAGCATCACATATTTGAACCGTACCAAGGGATACGCTTCAGAGCTGATATCAAGCCGATGAATCACAATCCACAAGCCGGCATAAAAACTTGCGGCGAGCTTGACATACAACAGGGGCATCCCGTAACTATTGGCTAATAATGAGCCTGTGGCACACATGGCACCAGAAATAAAACCGGCATAATAGTCTGTCGCCCCGATGAGAAGAACCAGGGATATGATCTGAAAACAGGCTCCATACATCACAAGACTTGAAGAGAGCCAGATTTCACCTTCTAATTGAATTTGTGTATTGGAATCTGAATCAGGATTCCACCACCGCAACACCCGCACAGCGGTTTTACCCGCCATAATCACGAGAAAACAGCTCAAGATACTGACAAGCGTTAAGGCTATGGACCAGGAATTTAAGAACATGATGAACGAGTCCTGCCATCCATCATTTCAACGACACGATCAACACAGGGATGTTCGACCACCAAGGGGTCATGGGAGGTCATCACAATGGTCTTGCCCTCCTGCTTAAATTCTTCCATAAAACTCAAGAAACGTTCACTCAACTTTTGATCCAGATGGGCAGTCGGTTCATCAGCAAGGATAATGGGAGGATCATTAATTAAGGCCCGGGCAATAGCCACCCGCTGCAGCTCGCCACCGGAAATCTGCGAAACCACAAAATGACGCCGATGCTCAACCCCCAGACGCTCAAGAAGGGCAACTGCCTTTTCACACCTTATTTCAGGCGGATAGCCAAAAACCATCAGGGGAAGCATGACATTGTCAAGTACGGTTAATTGCGGCAACAGATTGAATTGTTGAAAGATAAAACCAATATATTCACGCCGATGAATGGTGAGAAACCGATCCGGTAGACGGGATAATTTTTTCCCCGCGACTTGAGCCGCACCGGAGGTCGGTGGAAAGACACAGCCAATGATTGACAATAAGGTTGATTTTCCGGAACCGCTGGGCCCCTTTAAACAAATCACCTCATTGCGCTGAACATCGAGATTAATATCACGTAAGGCTGCAACTTCGTTTGTTAACCCCTGATTATAGGTTTTATAGACATTTTGAATGGATATCATCATCTCTACCTCATGGCCGAGTCTGGAGGCACGGATGCGGCACGCCAGGCAGGTATGATTGTAACGGCAAGATAGGGCAGGACAGTAAAACAAATAACCAGCAAAACGTCGCCAAAACGCACAACAGGCACCAGGTGCAAATGAGGCGTGATCACTGACCAGCCGAACATCACGGGTCGAAACAAGGCACCGTCAAAAAAAGCTATATGCACATACCCCAACGTGCAGCCCAGAAGCAGGGCGAGAAAAGAAACAGCAAAGCTCTCATAGAAGCGAACGGCCAGAACATCGCTGGTCTGCCAGCCGAGAAGTTTCAAGATGCCAATCTCACGTTTCTCCTCCGGAGTCATACCCGAGGCCTTATCCCAGGCAAGAATAATAAAAGCGGCAAGCCCGGTGAGTAAACACACCGAGCCAAACCCTGAACGCCAGCCAAAGACAGCATTATATGTCTTTAGAATCTGGGGCCGGGTAACAACCCTCGTATCGGGCAGTAACTCCGCGATCTTCCGGGCAATGGTTTCAATCTCTGCAGGATTCGCTACGGTGACCAAAAGGTCCGTGGCATACGTCTCACTGATATGAAAGAAATCGCGACTATCAGCAATGGACATCACCATGAGATCCGCAGTGAGAAGCTCTGACTCCGGTTTAAATTCCCCGGTTACGGTAAAGGTCTTCTGCGTGAGTTCAGGCCGAAAAAAAGAAAATTTCCGGCGCCCCTTAAGATCAAGATCACGAACCACACCCTGCCCCAGAACAACTTCGCCAGCGCTGCTGCCACTTGGCAGGCGACCGTGCAAAAGTGCTGTTTCAAGACGTGGGTCAAAAGACGAAACACCCAACATGGTTATATTTCCACCTGTTGTGGTTGAAAAATGATAACCCCAAACCCGTGGTTCAACACGCCTGATGCCAAAGATTTCCTGTAATTTATCACCATAGGATATGGGAATTTGTTCCTGCCGCCCTGCAACCATTTTTTGGACCGTGATCTCCGGGGCCAAACGTAAAGACTGCTGGGCAACGTCTGTTAATGCACCAGTGAGAAACTGAAAGGATGACATCAGAAAAATAACCAGGGCAAAGACCAGGAGCACACTGAGATTCTTGGTCTTTCGGCGCCACAGAGACATCAATCCATAATCAAGGATATTACGCTGTTTTTCAAGTCCTGTGTTCACTGAGTTACCCCATAAAAAGAACCAGAGGGAAAATGCTCCAGGGCACCAGGATAATCCATGAACGGGGCAATGGGGTCTGTTATGGAAACATTACGGGTGTAACGGGCCTCTGTCGCCAAACAGAGATCCGTAAGCCCCAACCCAGCTACAAGCACCCCTTCCTCCTGCTGATCCTGTGGAGATCGCATCTGTGAAGACGACAGGAGAAGCAATGCGCCATCGCCAAGGGCAAGGGTTACAAGAAGAACCAGAAAGAAAGAAGAGGGACGCATGGAAGACCGGGGTTAACGCATTGTTTGACCAACGCGCATGGACTCGACACGTTGAATGGAAATAGAGGAAAAGGTCAAAATTTCTGTTCCATGATGATCCTGCTGAAAATTAAGAGCAGCCTTTTTAGTGGCAAAAGGGATAAAATCGTGACCCATGGGGCCGTAAACATCGCTGCCAACCACATAAAAACACTGCCTGCCGTCGATCCAGTCCAGGGAATAATAATCTTTGACCCAAATTTCACGCAAATTTTCCGGGGCTACACCATAATAAGAGCTGTTCAGGGCGAACACCATCAGATCCTTCACCCCGTCAAAATAAAGGGACGTGTTGTCCTCCAGGACAATGACACTGATCCAGTTCGGGTATTTAGCCACAAACATACCACAGGTCTGACAACGGGTTGTAGCGGCAAGAGATTGATCGGGTTTAGACAGCGCCGTTGGCGCAAAGCCTGCGACAAAAAACACAACAAGGCATATTCGCCAACACCATCTCTTCATCAATGCAGATCCTCCGCGAGTAAATCGATAATAACATCCTCACTAACACCACCGGATATCGCGCCGACAATTGCATGGGCTCTATTCAGGACAATCGTTTGGGGTACCACTCGAATATGATACATCTGGGCAATCCCCCCACCCTCATCCATTAAGACTGGAAACTCAACACCTAAATCAGCAATAAACCGCTTTACCTCTTCAAGATTAGACAGGGTGTTGATATAGGCGATATGTAAACCACGATCTGCATAGTTACGCTGCAAGCCATTGAAAACAGGGGTATCTGCCTTACAAAATTTACAATCAGAATCCCAAAAACGGATAATGACCGGCTCACCGATAAAGTCTTTTAAACTAAAGGAGTTGCCGTCAAGATCAACACCAACAAACATCGGAGCAGAATCACCAATCTTTAAGGTATTACCTTTTTCTTCACCACCACAGCCAACAAGTAAAAGCAGCGCGAGAAAAAAGACACAGGAATATTTCATCTACGCTAAAACCCCTTGAACCATATTAAACACACGAGGGGACTGTTGTGAAGCCGCTAAGTCACGGTTATGGGTCACAACAAGAAACGTTACCCCATTCTGGTTAAACTCTTTAAAAAGGGCAAGGATATCATCTTCCGTGGCCTCATCCAAATCACCTGTGGGCTCATCTGCCAAAATAATCTCAGGCCGATTGATAAAGGATCTGGCAATGGCAACCCGGCGCTGCTGACCACCTGATAACTGGCCGGGCAGATTATTGGCTCGATCAGCAAGACCAACACGGTCAAGAAGATCCATAGCGTACCCGCGATCCCCCTCAGGACTCTTTGAAAACGACAAGGGCAATAAAATATTTTCAATAACCGTGAGGGTGGGAATGAGGCTTGCAAATTGAAAAATGAAGCCGATTTTCCGATTTCGCATAACGGCAAGATCCGAGTCCGACTGCTGCCAATTCTCAATACCGTCAATATAAACCGTACCACTGTCAGGTCTCGTAAGACCGCCAATAAGAGAGAGCAACGTTGTCTTGCCTGAACCGGAATGGCCTAGAATCGTTACAAATTCACCTTTTGAAACAGTAAGATTTGCAGAATCAACGGCCTTTAACATCCGGCCTTCACATGAATATGTTTTTAATAAATCAGTACAGGTAATGAGCACGTAACACCCCTAACAAGGCAGTTATTTAAATTACATTAGAGTAACAAGGCCGGCAAAAAATACAATTTTAATTGTCTCAACCACCAGGGTTATTTTACCCCCTTCTCTATTTTCTCTTGCAAATTTTTTTTTTTGCTTTAACTTCACGTTCGCTTGGTGTGACAATTTGCCACGTGCGACATATTGACACGTTTTTCAGAAAACACAATGAACTTTTATACCGCAGCAAGATGCACAGGAAGGGAACAGTTCAGTTTAAAGAAGATACAGTTTGAACCATTTGTTTATTTATTATCATCCTAGCAAACGTTGGATGACTTTATTATTGCTGATTTACTCCAGGTAAATCACTGAAGTAAAACAAGGAGAAGAAAAAATGAAAATTTCCAAAAAGGGTATGATCTCTACCCTGGCCGCCACAGCCCTCACCATGGGCCTTGTTGCAACGTCTGCTGCCAGCGACACGTATGAAGTAACATACTATGTTGCCGGAATGGGCGGTCACTTTGCCAAGGCCGAATGTGTCATTGACCCATCTGCCGAGACCCCCATTACCGTTAAGAAACTCACCAAGGTTGATATTGGTTACAGTGATACTCACCCAGTACACGATGCGCGTATTGATTATAAAGATCGTGACACCATGTTCTGGTCAACCTACCATGTGGATCCGGAAACCGGCATGACCCATGTTGGCAAAACCGATCTGAAAACAGGGGAGGTTATCCAGGATGTTGACGTTCCTCTGGCTGAGAATCTTCTTCATTCCTCCCATATGTACTGTGCTTCTGGGCAAACCGAAGATTATTTCATGCCCATTACCATGACCAGTCCCGCTTATATCTCGGTTTTTTCCAAAAAAGATCTTACATTTCAGCATAATGTCTTTCTGGAAGGTACTGCTGCTGACCCCAAGGTACCTTATAAGTTTTTTCATGGCACCACCTCTCCAGATATGAAGAAAATGCTAATTACCATCAATGAGTCTGATACTGCCTTTGGTAATGGTGTTGGTCGTCTCCATCTCAAGATGCTTGATGCCAAGGCCCTGGAGCATGGCAATGTTAAGCTGCTAGCCTCAGGCGTTGCTGACGGAAACAAGAAATCTTCCATCTCCTTCCGTCAGTACTGGTCCAACGACTCCTCCATGATCGCCAATGCCACCGGCGATGTAATGTTTTTGCTTGACGCCAATACCCTGGAGACCATTGATACCGAGACCATGGGTACTCTGGAAGAGACCCATGACGCTATGTTTACCCCGGATGACAAATATGTGGTTGCCACCTCACGTACCAAGGTTATCTACGCTGATCACAAGGATGTGAAAGATATGGATCATCCTGGTCCTGCTCAGTATAATATGGACGGTCAGCTCAAGCTGTATGATGTGCAAGCCAAGAAATTCATTGGTAAAGCGACTTCTGTCTGTCTGGCCTGCCATGACGAACAACTTGGCTCCGGCGCAGATGGCGTTCACGCTGTACTTTGCGGTCTTGACGGCAACTTCAAATAATCCGTCACCACCATATTCGTACCAGGACGGGGGAACATTTTGTTCCCCCGTTTTTTTGTTTGCAGAACACAGGTTTATTATAAAAAAGGTATCCCCATGTCAAAAGGTAAACTTTCATTGGTTCATGTCGCCTGGAAAGGTGTTTCCCGTAAAATTTTCAGGAACATCGTTTTAGTTTTCGCGGTTGGATTACTGGTTGGTTTACTGGTCTTCGCCCTGCTGTTTAAAAATGCCGTGGAAGAAGATATTGATCAAGCCACCAAACGGCTTGGGGCTGACATTATTATTGTGCCGTCAAAAGCAAAATCCATGGCTGAAGAGTTTATCTTTGAATCAAAACTCAAGACCTTCTATATGGACAGGTCCGTGTACGAAGAATTAAAAGATATGGAGGACATCAGCGCATCCACCTATCAAATCTATCTAAACACCCTTGATTCCGGCTGCTGTTCCATTATTGAAGGACAAGTTATTGCCTTTGACCAGAAATCTGATTTTGTTGTGACCCCATGGATGCAAAACCCGCCCCTCCTGAAAAAGGATGAGGTGTATGTCGGGTATTATGTATGGGAATATCTCGGTCTGATTGAAACGATGAATCTCTTTGGGGCCGAAATTAAGATGGTTAAACATCTTGAAACCACAGGGACCGGGATCGATCATGGTATTTTCATGCGTATTGAAGATCTTGATGCCTTAACTGAGTCCTCCCTGGGCAATTACAAGAAAGGCCAGATCTCGATTATATTTATTAAAATCAAAGAAGGGCTTGATGTTAAAGAAGTTGTCGGCCATATCCGTGACATCAACCCACGGGTCGGCATCATGACCCGCGGCAATATCGGCGCTGATGTGCGCACAACCCTGGAAGATATATTACGGGTCTTTATCATCACTATTTCCATTTCATCATTTCTGGCAGTTCTTCTGGCCTGGTCCACCTTTTCTGCCTTGGCCAATGAACGCAGACGTGAGGTTGGTATTCTTCGGGCCCTAGGTGCCAAGAAGAGTCATATCATCAACCTCTTTCTGTCAGAAGCCTTTATCATTTCGTTTCTCGGCTCTGTATTTGGAATTTTTCTGGGACATTACCTCATCAGCTATCTGGCCAGTGACTTCCAGCTCCTCAGCCGTCTTGACGCCAATTCTATTTTTTCCAGCCACTCCATGGTTATCAGCTTGATTGGCATGGGAGCCGGCATTATCGTTTGTCTTGGCGGCGCCGCCTTACCGGTCCTGCGCCTTGCCAGGCTCGAACCACTTCTTGCCATTAAGGAAGAGTAGAGGTTTCGCTTTTCAGGTTGTGTAGTCTGACCCCTTTTAGAGGGGTTCAAGCATCCAGGAGACGACGTTGTCAGCCGTCCCCTATGAGCCCCGCTAAGGGTTCAGCCCCTCCACCCAACTTAGGTTTGACAATTATTTTAGGTCATGCTACCAGTGTATCCTATTGAAAACTTTGGAGACATAATGCAAACCTTTGATGAACTGCTTAAACATTCCACCACAATCCATGGCCATACCTGTGCAGGTCAGGTCATTGGCGTCCGTTTATCCATGATCGGCTTACGTGAAATTGGCATTGATGACCCGAAAGGCGCTGACCGGAAAAAACTCTACGTCATGGTGGAGATAGACCGTTGTGCCACCGATGCCATCCAGTGTGTAACAGGGTGTACCCTGGGCAAACGCTCCCTGAAATGGCTTGACTATGGTGTTATGGCGGCGACCTTTGTCAATCTTGAGACAAATAAAGCGGTACGCGTCACAGCCCGTGAAGAGTCCCGTGAACTTGCCAAGAAATATATCCCTGAAGCTGAGGGCAAGTATAAACAACAACTTGAAGCGTATATCATCATGCCGGAAGAGGAGCTGTTCAAGATTGAACAGGTTCAGGTTGATATTCCCAAAGCGGATATGCCGGGTCGTCCACTCAGCCGGGTTCAATGTCAAGAATGCGGTGACTGGGTCCAGGATTGTCGTGAAATGGTCCGAGACGGGATTACTCTCTGCAAACAATGTGCTGATGGTCGTTATTATAAGGTCATCCCCTAAATCATGTCTGATTTTTCAATACTCACCCCCAATGCCGTCTTAGATGTTGCAGAAGAGGCCCTTGGGTGCAAATGCACCGGCTACTACTCCCAACTCAACTCTTATATTAATCGAGTGTATGAGGTTGAGACCAATGACAGTAAACGGTTCATTCTTAAGTTTTATCGCCCTGACCGCTGGACCATCGACACCATTCTTGAAGAGCATCATTTTGTCCAGGAGTTATACGACCATGACCTACCGGTTGTCCCTCCCCTGCTGCTGCATGGGACAGACAAGACCCTCGGCAATTTCAAGGGTATCCCCTATGCCATTTTTCAGAAAAGAGCTGGCCGCTATTTAGATGAATACAGCCTTGACCAATGGCAGCAGCTAGGCCATCTCATCGGGCGAATGCACCTTGTTTCTGCCGGTTCGGAAACCCTTAACCGCAACGTCCTCACCCCCCAATCTGCCACCAAGAGTCAGGTTGAATTTCTGGTTAAAGGCGGCTTCATCCCGCCTGAACTCTGCAGCCAATTTTCAACAGCATGCCAAAGCCTCATCGACCTCATCACCCCGAAATTTAAGGAGATCTCTTTAATCAGACTCCATGGGGATTGTCACTGGGGCAATATATTAAACCGGGGCGAAGAGTCATTTCTGCTCTTTGATTTTGATGATATGGTCATGGGCCCAGCAGTACAGGATTTCTGGATGCTTCTGCCGGGATATCGCCAGGACTCACTCCCTGAAATTGCCAGTTTTCTTGAAGGGTATGAAGATTTCCGGCCATTCAACCGCAGAGAACTCACCCTCATTGAACCACTTCGAGGTATGCGCTTCATTCACTATATCGCCTGGTGCGCTCACCAGCAGAACGATGCCCAAGCCGATCCGGGCTGGGGAAGCTTTGCCTTTTGGCAGCAGGAAATACACGATCTGGAACAGCAGATCAGACAAATTGAATTAGAAGAACCGTTTGCTGAGAGTAGTTATAAGTATATGTAAAAGCGGCAACGAAACAGCAGGATTGACAGGAAGGAGCTAGACAATCTCTTCCATATCATAAACAGTGATCTTATTACGCCCCGTTTTCTTGGAAAAACGCATGGCATTTTCAGCATAGCAGATGAAATCGTCCATAGTTTCAGGTAAATGCGAGGCAAGAGATGCCAAACCAATAGAAACCGTCACCTGCCTGCTAAAACTGTCCTCATAAATACGATGCTCAGCCATTGTCTTTATATCCTGGGCAATCCTCTCGCCTTCTGACAAACTGGCATCAAGTAAGAGTACGCCAAATTGCTCACCGGCAATACGGGCACAGATATCAGTATGGCGCATCTCAGAAGCAAGTTCAGCACTAAACTCTTTCAGAATATAATCACCATATTGTTGCCCACATTCCTCATTGATAACCTTCAACTCATCCAGTTCAATGACGAGAACAACGAGGTCAGACATCCTTATTGTGGCAAGTTCAAACTCACGCCCCAGCACGTCATTAAAATAACGGCGGTTATAAACGGCCGTAAGCGTATCAAGCACCTCAAGTTCGCGCAGTTTCAGCTCAAGGGCTTTAATCCGGGAAATATCCTTATAGATATGCAGCGCCTGCCAGACAAAACCGGCAGAATCTTTAATAGGATGAGCAACAACCTCATACCATTTTTCACCACCACCCGGTTCCTGCAGTTCCTCTGTTACAGAAATACCAGTATGAAAAACCTGGCAACCAGGACATTTGGGTTGTGGTTGATTCGAATTATGGAAGACCTCAAAACATTTTCTGCCAATTATGGAATTATGCAGGGATCTTGCGGCCTTATTTGCGCGAACAATATTAAATTGCCGGTCGATAATGAAGATGATATCTTCTATGAAATCGAATGTATTCTGCCAGAGTTGATTACTATCAAGATGGGATGAGGTTACATCTGCACCCTTCTCAAGTTGCTGAATTCGTTGATGAACTGAAACCAGTTCCTGTGGAGATACGGTTTGTTTTACAGTCAAAAGTGGATACCCAGGTCACAATGAGTAATAAAATCTACAGTACGAGTATCAATAACTAACCAATATATGGTGAATATTCAAGTTTGTTTTTTTTATACAGGTCATAGTCTTATCTACTTATCGATTACGACAAGCCTAACCATCGTAGGTCATGGGCAGTCAGCTTACGATCTTACCGACGTCCAGACAAGACTAAACGCAGTTTTATCAGGTGAGACAATCTAGGTTTGAAAGATGTAAAAGAAGATCATTTGTAGTCTTACAACCATATTTCCTCTTTAAATTTGAGCGATGAACACGAACCGTTTTGGGACTGATGCTCAACTCCATACCAATTTCATCGGTAGTGAGACCTTGCCGCACCAAATTGGCAACAGAAACTTCACGTGGAGTGAGCAGATCAATGAGATTTGTGGTTTTCTCAGCATGCCCCTGCAGGAGTTTAAAGATATCACCCGTGAATGATTTTGACAGATAATTATCCCCCCGAGCAACGGTTTTCAATGCAACAATAAGTTCTTTATCGGAATCTACTTTAAGTAAATAGCCCGCACACCCAAGCTGCACCGCCCTTTGAAAAAACTCCGGCTTGGGGTTGCCGGTAAGCATCAGAATCTTTGTTTCAGGCAATAGTTCCTTAATTTCACACGCAACATCAAAGCCATTAATGCCTTTACCCAGATCAATATCAAGCACAACCATATCAGGTTTATGGCTCCGGGCCAAACCAAGCCCCCCTCTGCCAGTCGCTGCATCACCAATACATTCAAAGCCATCAAGACTATCAAGCAGAGCCTTCATGCCAAAGCGCACGAGGAGATGGTCGTCAATGAGTAACACGCGAATTGGATCCGTATCTGTCATAATGCAAAATCCTTAATGATTGGAAAACGCAGAGTAAAGGTTGAACCTTGGCCAAGATCGGATTCTACTTGAATCTGCCCCTTATGCTTACTCATAATACCATAACATATAGACAAGCCCAACCCTGTCCCCTTCTCCTTCCCCTTTGTTGAGAAAAATGGGGCAAATACATCGTCGATATTCTCTTCAGCGATACCACAACCAGAATCCTTCACAATAAGAATAATCTGATCCCGCAGTACAGCCGTACTAATGGAAATAAGACCACCGCTGTCACCAACGGCATCAGCTCCATTTGTTAATAAGTTAAACAGCACCTGTTTCATTTGATCAGGAACACCACGTATTAGTGGAATTTGCTTCAAGCTTATTTCTAAAAGGATGTTACGTTTGGTGCAGTTTTTAGTACAAAATTTAGTTACATCCGTAATAATCGCATTTAAATCAACCGGTTCAAAACAAGAAGTCGTTGGCCTGCCAAAGTTCTGCATTTCTCGAATAAGATCACGCAAGCGCTGGCACTCACTTACACAAACTCCAAAGAGTTCCTCTTTATCTTTATCCTGCTCTTCCAGCCTAAAGGATTTTAGAATTTGTTCCATGCCAAGCAGTGGACTGGCGAACTCATGGGCGATTGAAGCGGTTAATTTCCCAACAGCAGATAATTTTTCAGCATGGAGGAGTTGTTCATAGGTTGAGGATAATTCATTATCTTTCTCCTTCAGAAGGTCTTCAAGATTATCACGATAATCTTTAAGCTCCAGGTGATTAGCCAGTCGGGCCCGCAGAATGGGACCACTAATAGGCTTAGAGATGAAATCTATAGCGCCAACCTGCAGGCCAAGCTCTTCATCATCCTCATGACTCTTTGCTGAGACAAAAATCACAGGAATAGTATTCGTCAGCGGATTTAATTTTAATCTGCGACACAGTTCATACCCGTCAATCCCTGGCATCATGATATCAAGGAGAATTACATCTGGTAACCTTTCCTCAGCAACGGTTAAGGCCGTTAAACCATCTAGGGCAAAATACAATTTATAATCAGATAAATACTTAGCAATGAGTTTCACATTACTAATGAGATCATCAACGATGAGTACTGATTTCTGTACCTTTTCTTGTATTCTTTTATTTTTCATGAATCAGGCTAATCCCTTTATTGGTGGGGTTAAAACATTAGTGAAAACATCTTACTATTGTCTTGACTTCTTTTCGTTTCAGAGTAATATAGCTGAATCCGACGCGGGGTGGAGCAGTTCGGTAGCTCGTCGGGCTCATAACCCGAAGGTCACAGGTTCAAATCCTGTCCCCGCTACCAGTATATTAAAGGACTTAGAAGACTTTCTTCTAAGTCCTTTTTTTATTGGTTTTTCTTTACCCAACACTATACCCAACATACAACACCGAAAAACCAATACATATTTTAAAAGTTTGCAGGTTCAAAATAGCTCTAACCTTGTTTTTTTTCTTACTTTCCAACCTACACACAATAAAAAAATCTCACAAGATCCTGTACCATTTAGATAGATATCTATCTAACCAGACAACCAAACCATCGCCTCGTACAGCCTGACTGTGCATACCTCACACACCTGAACCATGCAGTAACCAATTCCACAGCAAGCCCCTCATTCATTGGCTCTAAATCAAACCAACAGTATATCTGCCCTTGGGTCGGTGCGAAGTTATCTGAGCTTCGCATGATGCCCTTGAAATAACCCCGTAGCGCACGATTCCTAGCGTCTTTCTAGATAAGGTACCTTCAGTCTACCAACTGAACAAAACGCTCATATACTCTGTCTGTCATGCCTTATGCAAGCTATGTTAAAGTGAACGCATAACGCAGTATTATATAAAGTCTTTCTATATACAGATTCTTATAGGATGGGACGTTTACATAATCGGTCGTTATGCAACATAGTCAGCAAAAGTCACGCCAGACAGAGTAAACCACCCCACCATCCCCATGAGGGGATAAAGCATTACACCTTCGGTGATGCTACGCAATGACGTTCCAGCCAGACCCCCTCGATTTACCACTCCATTAAACCAATCCTAAAAAACACACTACACAGCAATCTTTTACTCTGATCCAATATCATAGGTTCGTTCACAATCTGGGTGTCTTCACCTCCTCTTGGCCAAAGGCCATTGTGATGAGGAAATAACTCCTCATTAATCATAGCCCTTAAGACGT
>JAQIBE010000126.1 GCA_027859235.1 Desulfobulbaceae bacterium | reverse complement strand
ATCAAAGAAGTAGCCTTAGAAAAACTTGACCTGTCTCTGGCCGAAATGCGGATTATCAACCCGCACTGGGTTGCAAAGATACAGAGCTCCATGTGGGTTCATGGTCAATTGCAACCAGTAGTGGTTCGTCCTTACAAGGAGAAATACCAGGTAATCGATGGTATAAAGCGTGTATATGCAGCCACGGAATTGATGCTAAAGACGCTGGAATGTTATGTGCTGGATGTAGATTTAAAACAAGCCAAGCTTCTTGTTTTAAGCTATAACCGGCTCCATCAATCCATGGAGGTATGGGAGGAGGCAATGGTGTTAACGGATTTGATAAAGCGGCATGGTCTGAATCAACAAAGCCTCTCTAAACTCACCGGCTATAGCCGCTGCTGGGTAAGCCGCCGGTTGTCACTGATCAGCAAGATCGATAAGCAGGTGGCCTCCGAGATTAAAATGGGAATGATCAACAGCAGCCAGGCACGGGCGCTCATAAAGTTGCCGCGCTGCAAACAGATGGCTGTAGCTCGTGTGATCTCATCGCTGGGTCTTTCCAGTCGTCAGAGTGATGCTTTTGTGAAGGCCTTTCTTAGTGCCACGGACGAGGCTCAGCAGCAATACCTGCTTGACTGTCCCGAGGTAGTCTTTGAACGGGGGGAGCCCGATGTGCCTTATGATATAGATGATCCCAGGCTCAGCCGTTATGGCAATAATCTTATGCAATCGATGCAATATGTCCTTTCTACAATCAAACATGTGCTCTTCAATTTACAGGAGAATCGTATTGAGACATTAAAGGAGACCGAAAGGATTATTATCTACCCTGAAATTACAAAAGCGAAGGGTTATGCAGAAGGTCTTATAAAAGCCATTACCTGTTTACAAACCCCACAAACCGTAAGTCAAGATGAGAGATGAAAACATTGACAACACCGTGGTAACCCTTCACCTTCAAAAAGGCTGGTCGATCCGCAAAATCTCCCGGGATTTGGGTCTCTCGCGTAATCGCATACGCCGCATACTGGCATCAAACTCGGTTTTACGTGATACCACCCCCGAGGATAAAATACCCATGAAAAAGAAGCGTGTGAGTAAGCTGGATCCTTACAAAGAATATATTACCGACTTGCTTATTAAATACAATAAAATCACGGGCCAGCGTGTATATGAGCTTCTGATGGAGAAAGGGTACCAGGGTGAAATATCCATTGTACGTGACTACCTGAAAAGCATTCGCCAGGTGGGTTCAAAAACACCGATAAAGATGGTTGAAACGGACCCGGGCCGGTTGGCCGCACATGACTGGAGCGATTACAACATCACCTTTACATTAACGGGACAAACACAGCAGTTGACGTTTTTTAGTTACATCCTTTGCTTTTCCAGGCGTCAATATGTGAGTGTTGTAGAGAATAAAAAACAGTCAACCCTTTTTCGAGAACTTATTGCCGCTTTTATCTATTTTGATGGTGTACCCAAGGAAATCCGGAGCGATAATCAAAAGGCCTGTGTGGATCAATGGGCGCCGTGCAGTCCGGTATTCAACAACAAGTATCTGGAGTTTGCCACCTGGTACCGGTTTACTCCTAAAACCATCACCCCGCGCCATCCAACGGAAAATTTGAAAATTGAGCGTCCGTTTTGGTACCTGGAACAAAATTTTCTTAATGGACGAGAGTTTAAAGACCTCCAGGACCTAAAAAGCCAGCTTCAGCTGTGGCTAAGACAGGTCAATGACGTGCGCAAACATGGCACAACAAAAGAAAGGCCCATTGACAGATATATCCAGGAGCAGCCTTATCTGCAAGCATTGCCAGTGAATCATTTTGACACCTCTCTTGTAACCCATAAAGTAGTCAATCAGGAATCTTGTATTTACTATGAGGGCTACCAGTATGTGGTACCACAGAAGTACATGTTTGAGCTATGTCCCTTGCGCATAACCCAGGATCAGATGATTATTTACTCTCCCGAGGGAGAACAAATTGCCTGTCATCCTTTGGCCGAAAAGGGACGCAAGGAGCGTTACGTGGGAGATCATAAAAAACCAACTAAAAAACCCGACCTATCCATAGCTGATGTAATCAGTCGTTTAGAATGCTTTTCGCCAGAAATGAGCGGATACATCCAACAGCTTAAACAGCATAAACCCGGGACATGGCGGCATCATTTAAGAAGCCTGCTGTCCCTTAAAGTCAACTACCGCGTGGAAGATATTATGGTAGCCGTGCGCAGGGCTTCGCGATATAAGGTTTTTGACTCGGGCACCATCGAAAACTTCCTGGAAAACAACTCAGAGGCGCGATACAGCATCAAGCTATCCTTTAAACCTCAAAACAACAACTATAATGAGCAGCAAAATTAAAAGTTATGCAAAGGATCAGGCAGAACAGTTTGCTGAAAACTGCCGTTATCTGGGACTAAAACTTCTGGCAGAGGAGTACCAGCAGATGGTTAGCCGGGCCAATGAAAGTTCTCTGGGTTATTATGATTTTATCAATAGTATCGTTCAGGCAGAAGCTGCAGCCAAGAAGCAGCGGCGCATAGAATCTCTCATTAAAAGCAGCCGGTTACCCCAACCACTGAAAATGCTGGCAGATTTTGACTTTGACTTCCAACCCTTGCTCGACCGAAGGTTGATAATGGATCTGGCCACGCTTGGCTTTATTGAGAGAAACGAATCAATCTTGTTCACCAGTAAGATGAATGGCGTAGGGAAAAGTCATATAGCCCGAAGCCTGGCTTTGATAGCCTGTGAGCATGAATATAAGGCATATTACACCACCTGTAGTGATCTTATCAATGATCTGAATGCAGGAGTGTATGAGAAAACCCTCGCCAAGAGGATGCGCAAATATACCAACCCGGACTTACTTGTTATCGATGAAATGGGGCATGACAGACTCGAGTTGCAAGTAGTCAAAGAAGCACACCTGCTTTTTAAGGTCATTGACCAGCGCTACAATGATAACAAATCATTGATCTTCACCACCAATGTCGAAGAACCCGATTGGGCAGAGTTCCTGGGCGATCCTATTACTACTTCAGCTATCCTGGATCGTATCTTCCATCGCTCAGTTATTGTAAGGATCAATGGCCCCAGCTACAGGATGTACCAAAGTGAATTATTACAGGAAAAATATGCCGGAAAGAAACAGGAAATAAGCAAAGCAGATTAAAATAATCCTATAAATCTGACTAAACAAA
>JAQIBE010000094.1 GCA_027859235.1 Desulfobulbaceae bacterium | reverse complement strand
TACGGGCCAAAATGTATTTGAAGAAAAATGGCACGACCGGTTGGGAGCGCGATGAATCAAGCCGCTTTTAATGTGTAGACGTGAAGAATAAGGAAAGATTTTGCGAAATAATACCAGGCAAAAAAAGATAATGCTGGTGGCCTCTGCCGGGGGCCACTGGGTGCAGTTAAACCGCCTCAACTCGGCATTTGCAGGCCATAAGAGGATTTATGTTACCACTGAGCCGGGGTATCAGTCCCAAGTCGGGGATCATGCCTTTTATGCCGTTCCAGATGCCAGTCGCTGGGATCGCCTGAAACTAATTTATCTCGCCCTGAAGATGTTATTACTCATCATCCACCTCCGACCCGACATCATCATCTCCACCGGTGCCTTGCCAGGCTTTTTTGCCATCTTTTTTGGTAAAAAATTGGGGAGTAGGACTATCTGGCTCGACAGTATTGCTAATGCTGAAGAACTTTCCATGTCGGGGCGCAAGGCTGGTAAATATGCCGACCTGTGGCTGACCCAGTGGGAGTCACTGGCTCGGCCGGAAGGGCCCCATTATTTTGGTGCAGTCTTATGATTCTGGTTACTGTCGGGGCCCAGCTCCCCTTCGACCGCCTGATCCGTACGGTGGATGAGTGGGCCAGGGGAAATAATCGTTCCGATGTCTTTGCTCAGACCGGCAAAACCGAGTGGCTTCCTACCCACATTGAGGCCGCCCCTTTTCTCAGCCCCCAAGAGTTCCAGGACAAATTTGCTGCAGCGGACCTCATCGTTGCCCATGCCGGCATGGGAACTATTATCAACGCTCTTGAGTATGGTAAGCCCATTCTTGTCATGCCAAGAAAGGCATCCTTGGGCGAACACCGGAACGACCATCAGCTTGCCACGGCCAACCGTTTCCTGGCCTTGAATTATGTTGATGTAGCCTTTGATGAAGAGGAACTTATTGAAAAATTAAATGACTTCTGTAAGTCAAATCATGAGCTGGTTAAGCCCATCGGTCCATCTGCCAACCCTGAGTTGATTAAAACCATCCAGCAGTTCGTTGAACAGGCTTAGCCCATCAATATATGAAATAGTGGTGGGAAGAGGATAACGACGCGTGAAATTTTCAAAAAAAATTGTCCGTCTTGTATGGGGATTGCTCTGGCTCTTCAGCATAACCATGGTTGTCGTCTGGGGACTGCGGCTGATCTATGGCGACCTTTGGCTGCCGGCTCGTTATTTCAATTACTTCCTCCCCTGGTTGGCCCTCTTGACTCTTTTAGGGATCATTGTCAGCGCTATCGGCCATCGGCGCATTTTAGCAGGTGTATTGACCACGTTTTTTCTGATTAGCGCCTTCCCCTATTTCCCCCTCTTCCTGCCCCAACTCGACCCTCCGCCCCACGACGCTGCCAGTTTAAAGGTAATGAGTTACAGTGTTATGGGCCGCAACAAGGATTATGAGGCCATGGCCGAGGTGATCAAAAGGGAAAAACCTGATCTTCTTTTTCTGCAGGAGGTTGCTGCCGAAAATCTGCAACAAGGGCTTGCCGGGATGTATGGCGCTGGTGAGCTTTATTTTACAGAGGGCGGAGGCGGAATGGTAAGCCGTTATCCCTTGGAACTGCTAGACTCAGCTAGCCCCTTTGCCAAGGTTGGTGTCAACACCCCCTTTGGCAGGCTGACGGTCTGGAATATCCACACCACCAAGGCCATTAAAAACTATCTCCCGCAAAAAAAACAGGTTAAGGCCCTTATCACGGAGGTCAGCACAACTGAGGGGCCAGTGATTGTGGCCGGGGACTTCAACGCCACCGAGCAGAGTGACACCTACCGAAGACTCAGGGAACAACTGGGTAACGCTCATGAGCAGGCAGGCTGGGGCTTTGGCTTTACCTTTCCAACCCCGGCCAGAGGGATAGGGAAAGTTATGCCCTTTATCCGTATCGATCATATCTTTTTCAGTCACCATTTCCAGGCTACTGAAGCTAAGGTCTTGAAGGAATCTGGCGGTTCGGATCACCGCCCCATAACAGCGACCTTGAAGTTGTTATGGTAGGAGGCCCTCAAAACAAATGGGTACGGCAGGTGTAACTGCTATGCGCTATATTGTCTTAGGTCTAGACCTTGCCTTTTGCTTGATGGGCAATCGTTTCCACCTGGTGATCCGCATGCACCACGGCGGCGGCGACACTCCACAAACTTTTTGAATGATATCACTCGTCCCCCCCCTCAAAAAACGCTGTTCTAGTCTTGACCCTAATTTAATAACGATATGAGGTGGCAAAATATGAGTAGCCAGGATATCTTAAAAAAACATTGGCCTTTGAAGAGGGAGATCTGTTTACAGATAAATAATGCAGGTTTTTTTCAAAATATGCCCCCGCGCTGGATGCAGCAGAATGGTTTAGAGTGGGTTTATCGTCTGGCAAGTGATTTATGCCGTTTATGGAGACACTATTTGAAGCATACCCCCCGTTTTGACAAGCAGTTGCAACGTACAAATTTGCGGCGTAAGTAATGTCTGCCGAGTTTAAACTCATCCTCTTATTGCTCCGGCCTGGAGTTGGTTCTGCTGATCGCCCTGATGTCGTTAGCTTAGTTTCGCAAATTGATGATTGGCCTGAGTTTTGTATGCTTTGTCAGCGCCATGGGCTGCTGGCTTTGGCCTTAAAGGTTGTCAGGCTGTGTTTTGCAGATGATTTCCCTGCGGAATTTAATAGGTCTGGTCAGCAACTTGCCTTTCGAAATGCAACTAGCAACCTGTCTTTGACAAGAGCTCTGCTAGAGCTTCTTGAGCTGTTCTCGCAGCACTCTATTGCTGTCTTGCCCTTCAAGGGGCCTCTTCTTGGCCAACAGCTCTATGGTGATATCGGCTTACGTCATTTTGGTGACCTGGACATTCTTATTGCAAGGGGTGATGTGAAACAAGCGGTAGTATTGGTTGCTGAGTCTGGCTTTGTGCCAGAGATTGACAACGTGTTATCAACAATTGATCAGTTTTCACTGCAGGAGGATGACCTGTCGTTTTATCGTGAAAATGATGGTTGTGTGCTGGAATTACATTGGGATTGTGCCGGTTGTTATCTGGCAACCCCCTTAACGTTATCGGCAGTGGATGTTTCCGGTTTTGTTTCTCTGGCAGGGCGTGGTGTGCAGAGTTTATCTGATGAAGATTTACTTGTATATCTCTGTGTGCATGGTGCAAAGCATGTGTGGGAGAGGTTGGAGTGGTTGTATAGTGTTGCTGTTCTGCTGGATAAGTATCCTGAAATGGATTGGGATCTGGTTTGGATTAAGGCGTGTGATTGGCAATGCCAGCGCATGTTACTTCTCGGTTTGCATTTAGCTCATGAGTTTTTTGGAGTTGATCTCCCTCGAAAGATGCAGGCGTTGATTAATCGTGATCAGAGGATTGTCGTTTTGGAGCAGCAGGTTCGTGATGTTTTGTTTTTGGGAACACCAAAAACTTTTGGGGTGAAGAAGGATTTTCGCTTTTCATCCTTCCACTTGCGCGTGCGTGATAGCACGTTTGATACTCTGCGCTATGGGTTGCGGTTACTGTTCAGGCCAACGATTAAAGAGTGGCAAGCGTGGCCATTGCCGGGCCCGCTTTCCTTTCTCTATTATGGCTTTCGTCCTTTGCGGTTAGCTTTTCTGTGGCTGAGAGGCAAGGTTCAAGGGGGAGGGTGATGTGTGAGGGGTAAAGGTAAGGGGTGAGTGCTTCCATTGTGGTTCCTGTGTAGTGTCAATGTTAGCCTTCTAAAAAAGAACATTGACCAACCTGGTATTAAGCACTAAATTATAACCAAATTTTAGGACTTATTTAAAACCTATCTATGGTGACCAAAATGAAAGCTGTACTAGCAAACTGTTCAGCGAGCATATCTGAATTAAAACGTAATCCTAGCGCCCTTATCGACCAAGCCGATGGTGAGCCAGTAGCTATCCTTAATCATAACAAACCAACTGCATATCTTATCCCAGCTGAAACGTATGAAGCTTTACTGAATAGTATCGAAGACTATCAGCTTGGGATTATTGTAAGAGAAAGACAAAACGAGAAAATTTCAGCCATCGAAGTGGATATAGATGAATTATAAACTGAAATTTCTGCCAACGGCGCTTAAGGAATGGCAGAAGCTCGATAACACCGTTCAGGCTCAGCTTAAAAAGAAATTAAAAGAACGGCTCAATAGTCCTCACGCACCAAGCAGCCAACTGCGGGGATTTGAAAACCATTATAAAATAAAATTAAGGGCAAGTGGTTATCGCTTAGTCTACGAAGTCATAGATGACGAAATATGTGTTCTCGTTATTGCCATTGGCAAAAGAAACAAGAACGAAGTGTACAAACAGGCGCAGAAAAGAGCTAACCAACAAAAGTATTAAAAAGGATTTGTTGAGGAGAGGGGAGAGGGGTGAGGTTGAAGGGGCAAGGGGTAAGGTGAAAGGTGCAAGGGGTGTTGTTAACCGGACATTTAATAGGACATTGTTTTTGTTGAATGTTGTCTAATCTGCTGTTATTCTGTCTGTATGGAAAAAAATAAACAGGACATTGTTGCGGTTGTGGACCAGGGCGAATCCCTAGGGATAGTGGAGCCCTGGCGCATTGCTGGTGATTCGCGTTTTCGTGAGCCATTGAATGATCTTGCTGTTAGGCTTGCTCAGAAGTCTGCTGGCTTTCGCCAAGGTTTGCCGCAAAAAATTGTTTCCATTTTGGCCTCGCTTGTGCGTGGGATGAATTGTTACTACAGCAATCTTATTGAAGGGCATGATACGCATCCTGTGGATATTGAACGAGCCTTGAATGATGATTTTAGCAGTAATAGCAGCATGCGGGATCTCCAGCTTGAAGCCAAAGCCCATATTGAGGTTCAACGCTGGATTGATAACGGCGGCCTGCAGCAACCCGTAACCTCTGTGGCGAGTTTGCTTGAAATACATCACCGTTTTTGTTTACTTCTACCTGATGATTTATTGTGGGCGCAGAGCCCCCAAAGTGATACCCCTGTTCGGGTTGTCCCTGGTTCTTTGCGGGAGCATGATGTGCAGGTTGGACGCCATATTCCTATCAGTGCTGGAGCTGTTCCCCGATTTTTAGAACGATTTGCCGACACCTATTCGCATATTGGCCAGGCTGAAATGATTGTTTGTGTTGCCGCTGCTCATCACCGTTTGCTGTGGATTCACCCTTTTTTAGACGCGAATGGCCGTGTGGCGCGGCTCATGTCCCATACTATGTTGTTGCAAACATTGGATACAGGGTCAATTTGGTCTGTTAGTCGTGGTTTAGCCAGAAATGAACAACAGTATAAGTCCTTACTCGCAAATTGTGATCAGCCACGGCGAAATGAGTTAGATGGGAGGGGCAATTTAAGTGAAGAGGCGTTGGTTGAATTTACGCGATTTTTTCTGGAAACATGTCTTGATCAGGTTGCTTTTATGGAAAGTTTAATGCAGCCTGACAAGTTGACAAGCCGCATTCTGTCCTGGGCGAGTGAGTCGGTTCGGCGTGGTCATTTGCCAAAGAAGTCTGGGCGATTACTTGAGGCGATACTCTTCCGGGGTGGTGAGCTTAATCGGGGTGAAATTCCTGAGATACTTGATGTTGGTACCCGCCAGTCACGCAGAGTTGTTTCTGCCCTTATTAAAGAAGAAGTATTGGTTGCAACTAGTTCACGAGCGCCATTGATTTTGAACTTTCCTGCCCGTTTAGCAGGGCTTTGGATGCCTGGATTGTTTCCTGAAAAATAGGGGGGAGAGAAAAGGTAAGAGGTTCAAGGTGAAAGGTGGAAGGTTTAAGGTGAAGGGTGAGGGGTGAGGCGTGAGGGGTGAAGGTGGCAAGTGCTTCCATTGTGGTCCCTGTATCTTGTCAATGTTATGCCTTTTTTTTAAAAAGCATAACGCCTTGCATTATTACCGAGAGGTGTTATTGTTTGCTTATGATCAAGTCATTCCGGTGTAAAGAAACTCAAAAGATATTCGGCAGGAAATTCTCAAAAAAACTGCCGACAGAAATTCAAGAAACCGCCAGAATGAAATTGGTCATCTTGGATGCGGCAACGTCAATAAACGACTTGAGGGTTCCGCCAGGAAATAGACTTGAAGAACTACAAGACGATAGAAAGGGTCAACACAGCGTCAGAATTAACAACCAATGGCGTATCTGTTTTGAATGGAAAAACGGCAATAAATTCAATGTAGAAATTGTTGACTATCACTAACACGAATGAGGTAAAAAAAATGAAAACAAAATCACTACCTCCCATACATCCTGGCAAGATACTGCTCGAAGAATTCCTGGAGCCAATGGGTATCACCCAATATCGCTTAGCCAAAGATACATCTGTGCCCCCAAGAAGAATAAATGAAATTGTTCATCAAAAACGGGCTGTTACGGCAGATACAGCATTGCGATTAGGGGTTTTCTTCAACATGTCGCCTCACTTCTGGATGAATCTTCAAAGCAGATATGAACTTGAAAAAGCAAAAGATCAGCTTGAAGACAAGCTCAAAAACGAAGTTCATCAATACAAGACTGCATAAAATCAAGGTTGAAGGGGCAAGGTGAAAGGGTGAAAGGGTGAAAGGGTGAGGGGTGAGGGGTGAGGGGTCGGGGTGGTGCAAATTCGCTGCTCTCGGAAAACCTTTATGTTTTTGAAAATGGTACAGAGTCAAATATGCTTCTGCGCTCCCTTGCTGCAGCATTATGGAAGGATAAAGACTGCCGGCAGGTGCTTGATGCCAAACAAATGGAACTTTTCAAATCCAAAGAGAAAATCAACGAAGAGGATGAACCCACTGGTTTTGTCTATGTCTTGCGGTCTCTGAGCCAGAAGTTACAGGTGAGAGACCACCTTTTCGATTAATTGAGCATATTCATGATGAGCTTAATCATGGTCTCTTTTTGTTTGGGGTCAGATTCCGCCACCAGCAGGGTCAGGGCCGCAAGGCCAGTGTCGTTGATAACAGGGATATCGTTATGGTCTAAAAGGCGCTGGTTGCGATGGAGAAAATCGACAAAGAGGAAGGCTCCACTGCGTTTGTTGCCGTCAGAAAAAGGGTGGTTTTTCACCATGAAGTAGAGGAGGTGGCCGCTTTGCTCTCAATGGTTGGGTAGGCTGGTTCGCCAAAGACGCTTTGGTTGAGATTGCCCAGGATGCTTGCCAGTCCATCGGCCCGTGGTTGGGCGAACAGGTCGGTGGCTTCATTTCGTGCCATGAGCTGTTGCTTTAATTCCATTAGGGTGGCAGTGGCGGTTTCCGGGGATGGTAATACTCCACCAGTTTGACCCTTCGGGGTGTCCAGTAAGCCTTCGTCATAGCGTTGGAGCCAGAGGAAGGTCTGGGTGTACCTGCTAATAATTTCCACTAACCCTCGACCTGCATCCAGGTTGAGATCCGGGGATTGGGCGGTTTTCTTGATGAGTTTTAAAGCATGCTCTAGTTCACTGGCATTTTGCTCAAAACGTTGTTGGTTGAGGGCATAGCCTTGGATGAGATAATCTTTAAGGCGGTTAGTGGCCCAGATGCGAAACTGCGTCGCTATTTGTGATTTTATTCGGTAACCAACCGAGATGATGGCATCAAGGTTATAAATTTTCTGCTCACGGCTAACCTCTCTTTTCCCCTCAATTTGAACTTGTAAGGAATTCTTACAAGTTGCTTCTTCAGATAATTCTTCTTCTCCATAAATATTTGTTAAATGCATTGTGATGTTTTGCGGTGTTACTTGAAAAAGTTGAGCCATCATTTTTTGGGTTAGCCAAACCGTTTCTTTGTCAAGTCTGACATCAATTTTGACCATACCATCAGGGGCTTGGTAGATTAATATTTCTGAATTTTCAGCCATTGCTTTTACCCTCTTGTTGAACTGTCAAGGATTCCTTGACAGTTGCCTTTTCCTCTAATTCACCTTCTTTAAACCAATTATTTATATGCAAACTTATATTTTGTTTTGTTTGCTTGAATAATTAGGCGAGTTGGCCTTGATTCAGCCAGACGGTTTCCTCTGCAAACTGGACAGTAACCTCGGTCTGGTCATCAGCGGTCTGGTAGATCTCTATTTTATTCATGGTTTTTTCTCGCGCTCTGTTGTCGGGTTCTTCTGGGTAAATGGGGATTATGTCTCATAGAAATATTTCATTTTTCATGTGTCCTGCATGCGTATAATAAGTGCATAACCTCGCATTGAACGATGGCTTGAGAATACATTTGGATGCTTAAAAAAAGGCTCAGGTGTACACTACCATAAGTAATCGTTAAACTATTTGTGGAGGTTAGCCATGAGCTACAAACACCTGAGCCTAGAAGAAAGATACTACATTGAGATTGAAAAGAAATCTGTAAAATCTTCGAGCGAAATTGCCCAATCTTTGACGTAGGCAAGGGGTAAGGGGCAAGGTGTGAGGGGTGAGGGGTGAGGTGAAAGGGGTGAGTGCTTCCAGTGTGGTTCCTGTGTATTGTCAATGATATCCCTCTGAAAACAAAAAAACAGCCAACTCACATTTCCAGGTTGACAAAATCGCAAAACGAGATATGGTATAGGCATGCACATAATCACTCGTAAGCGACTAGCAGATTTTGCGAACAAGTACCCTAATTGCGCTACAGCACTTGATTCTTGGTATAGAATTTTGAATCATTCCACCATTTCAAATTTTGCTGAATTGAGAACAATATTCCCAAGCGCAGACCAAGTTGAGGGTTTAACTGTTTTTAATATTGGGGGAAATAAGGCAAGGCTTATTGCTGCTATTCACTACAATACACAACGACTGTATATTCGTCATGTTCTGACACATAAAGAATATGACAAAAACAAATGGAAGGAGGGGTGAAAATGGAACCTCAATTAGAAAATATAGCCAATGTTTGGCCCAAAATTAAAAGCATTTTCTCTGTCCCTCATACCGAGGAAGAATATGGGAATCTAGTTTCAATGCTGGACAATCTAATCGATGAAGTAGGTGAAAATGAAAAACACCCATTATCTTCACTAATGGAGAGTATTGGCACCTTCATAGAAACATACGAAAACAAAAATATTCCGACTGCATCCGGCAACCCGGTTGAGTCATTACGCTATTTAATGAAAGAGCATAACTTAAAACAATCTGAACTTCCGGAAATTGGAAGCCAGGGCGTTGTGTCGGAAATATTGAAAGGGAAAAGGAATTTGAATATTAGGCAAATTAAGAAATTAAGCACTAAATTCAACATCTCCCCGCTCGTATTTATCCAAGATAATTAAAGAAATGGTATAACGAATAAGGTTAGATTTAAAAGGGTGAAAGGGTGAAAGGGGGAGTGTCTGGTTTTGTGGGGCCGGAGGCAAATCAGTAAAAATAAATCCTAGCCACCCATCGCCCAATGCAATGCGGGTTCTGCGGGAATGCGGGTTCTGCGGGGTAGGACCAAATTAACTTGTTGATATTATGACAAGTAATGCTAAAAAAAACGGCTATTTTTGCACTTAGAGGGCACTTTTTAGGCCTGAAACAGTGCCTTTAAGAATCACTGGTTTTCCTTTTATCATTATGGCGCGAGTTCATAGAAATTCTATTCCTGGATGCGGCTGGAAGATGTTAACTTGGTCCGACCCGACTACACCGAGAGGCTGAAGATAAGGGTAAAGGCAGGGGGAGGGGCAGGGAGGATAGTAATTTAACATGTTAAGGCAATGGGTTATTTGCAGGAGCTCTTCTGTGCCTGGAACCTGTTTTCACCCTTCATCCTTCAATCTAATCCCTTCCTTCCCTGAACATCTCAGATTCCATATGCATCATAATGAGGACCTAACAGCACGAACTTGACGGTCCTGTTGGGCGTTTCGGCGCAATCACAGCAAAGGACCACCGTATCGTCTCCTTTTTTGCGGCAGGCCTCGCAATATAGATAAATAATGATGAAGCTCCGTTTCACCGGGCAGGAGTAGAAGCCCTGCCAATTGGCCTTGAGCGGCTCGCCGAAGGCAATGGGGTTTTCGAGAATCAGGTCGACCTTTTTCTTGACCAATTTTTGTATTGAAGCATGTTTTTTGAGTGCCTTTAAAAAAGCGTCTTCGAATATTGACTCCATCAGGAACCAAACACATCATCGTAGGAATGCCAGCTTCCGGTTCCTTTACGGAGTTTGCTTTGGGCTTCTTCCATGGCAAGCTGAAAGGCTGGGTGGCTTAAAACTGTTTCCACTGCTTCGCCCTCAACTCGTTTCTTAACTGATAGGATATACTGGGTAATGATTTCCGCGAAGGTGGTGCGGTTTTCTGCAGCGAACATCTTCGCAAAATCGGCAAGATCCTGGTCGATACTCAAATTGATTCTTGTTTTAGACATAACATACCTCCTTATCTTATGTTCCTATTATGCGCATAATGGGTACAAGTGTCAATATAAAATCTTCTGTCGCCAACCAAAAAACAGTTGGAAAACGGGTCGGACCAAAATAATACTCTTAATTTCAGCATGTTGTTCCAATATTAATGGTGTTTTCATAGCTTCTCACCGATCTCGGGGTCGGGCCACGATAAATCTTGTAAATTCAGGTTGTTATCTTAAGTGAACAGCTGTTTGTATCCCTTAGAGGCCTCTTCCCTCCCTCAAAACGCATTGACAGTCGTAACCCCATAGGTTACATTTTAAACATGATCAAGTCATTCAAACATAAAGGATTGGAAAGATTTTTCTATTCTGGCGTCAAAAAAGGAATAAGACCTGATCATGCAAGCAAACTCGGAAGAATTTTAGACCGCCTTAATGCTGCAACTGATTTGAAAGACATGAATTATCCAGGCTCTGGGCTACATGCATTAAGTGGCGACCTAAATGGTCAACATTCTGTTAAAGTTTCAGGAAACTGGCGTGTGATTTTTGAGTTCGTCAATGGTGACGCATACATAGTCGATTACGACGACTATCATTAGGAGGGGCCATAATGGGAACAATTAAAAGACAACCAACACACCCTGGCAACATTTTAAAAGAAGACTACTTGAAACCATTATCTATCACAATCCAAGACATGGCTTCTATTCTAGCTGTTTCCAGAAAAACATTATCAAAAATTGTTAATGAACATGGTTCAGTCACTCCTGACATGGCTTTGCGGCTATCAAGAGCATTTGACACAACACCTGAGTTATGGCTTAATCTCCAAAAAAATTATGATTTATGGCATGCCGCCCATGATTCAACAGCATGGAAAAGAGTCAAACCTGTCCTGCCTGCTTTCATGAACTCACACGCATAATGAGCAAATGGCAATGAGCAAATGGGGTCGATTTCAAGTCTCAAGAGTCAAGGGGTCTGACCACGATAAAGCTAGTAAATTCAATTTGTTATCTTAAGTGAACAGCTGTTTGTATCCCTTAGAAGCCTCTTTTCTCCCTCAAAAAGTGTATTGTAAGCGAAAGGTTCAAGGGTGAGGAGATAGGTGAAAGGTTCAAGGTGAAAGGGGAGTGTCTGGTTTTGTGGGGCCGGAGGCAAATCAACAACAATAAATCCTAGCCACCCATCGCCCAAAGTGTTTTCCAGGCTCCATGTTGCAAACTTCGTGCTATCTACCTGATCTTTTTTTAATTTTTGAATATAATACGTTGATTTTATGCCTTTTGAGAGTTAGGGTTCCTGCCAAGCTTTACCAGTCGTATATGCACGCATTATAATTAAATATGAAGGTGGGAAGATGGAGAAAAATATTCACGGTGCTGTGTGCAAATGTTTACATGACTGTCCCCCGGTGGAAGAGCTTATAGATGAGCTTAACCGGCTGATAAGCATAGAGGGTGCCTCTTGCTGTCAGGCCATCTTGCAGCTACTGGCCAGTATCGAGATACCACTTGAACAAGCCGAAATGTATTGGCAGGAACTCTTGGACCATCGCCGAGAAATGTCGTTGTCTATTGGCCGGCCAATCAGTTTGCAGACAGCTAGTTGCGATTTTTTCAGCTCTATACGCAAAGAGATTAAACAACCCAAAGTTATCGAGATGAAAGTTTTTGAAGCGATGGTGCGGCAGTGCCACCATGATTTCCTGACAGGGTTAAACAATCGGGCCGCCGTGGACAATATGCTTGAGAAGGAAATTGCTCGCGCCAAGCGCTACCACCGGGAAATATCGTTGTTGTTTCTTGACCTTGATGATTTTAAACGAATTAATGATACGTTTGGCCACCAGGCAGGCGATACGGTTCTGCAGGAAGTTGGGGCCATCATAGAGCAGGAGAAACGGCCTGAAGATACGGCCGGCAGATATGGCGGTGAGGAGTTTGTCGTTATTTTACCCGACACCTCCAAATTGGATGCCTTATTTTTTGCTGAAAGAGTCCGGGGTAAAATTGAAAACCTTGAGGTTCCTTTTGCGGATCAAGCAATCCATGTCACGGTCAGTGGCGGTTTGGCATCTTGGCCCGATGATGCCTCCTCAAAGATGTCTTTAATTGCCTGTGCTGACCAGGCACATTATAAGGCAAAGAGTGACGGCAAGAATCTCATTTCTCTCTTTGGCGTAGAAAAGCGGCGTTATCTTCGCATTGATTTTGCCAGGCGACTTGAAGTGAAGATTTTACGATCTGCATCAGACATGACCACTGTTTCAGGCATTAATATATCCCTTGGCGGTGTTTTGTTTGAATCTGAAAAACAGATTGCCACAGGCACCTTCCTGGAACTGACCGCTTCTTTTGATGATGATAAACCATTAGTTTTTCAGGGTCAGGTCAGAAGGGTTGAACGGTTGGCTGATGACAAGTATGAGATCGGTGTCTCTTTTTCCCGGCAAGACAAGACAACGACCCATGCCTTGGCAACATATATCAACAGATATCTCGATCATTGCGGTAAAAGTTGTCCAATAACAGAGCATGCCTTGCAGGCTATTTAGCCATTCTGGCCTGGACTTATAACTAGAGAATATCCTCCTCCCCGCCTTTTTCCCTTTTCATTCTTGCAGCACAATCCAAACTGTAAATTGTCCCTTTATTCAGGCCGGATTTTTCAATAATATCCAGTGACATGGGTTTGGGAAGGGTGAAAGGTTGAAGGTGCAAGAGTCAAGGTGGAAAGTGAGGGGTTAGGCGTGAGGGGAAAGAGGAAAGGGGAGAGGGAAGTTTTTTTTAAGCCATGATTACTTTTCCGTCCGCCCCTTTACGCCCGGCAAAGACATGGCGTGTGTCAATAATGAGTTTGGCATGCTGCAGGATAAAATCATAATCGTAGGCGCTGTGATCCGTTGCCAGCAGTACGCAGTCAGCATCGGCCAGGGTTTCTGCTGTAAGTGGGGTTGATTTCAGTTGGTAGGAGTATTGGCGCACTGGCCGGAGTTGGGGAATATGCGGGTCATTATAGCTGACATTGGCACCCTTCTTATTTAACAGCTCCATGAGTTTGTACGATGGAGATTCACGATCGTCATCGATGTCTTTTTTATAGGCAATGCCAAGCAGAAGGATTTTGGCCTTCTTCAAGGGTTTACCCTGTTCATTTAAGGCCTCCATGGTGCGCTGCACTACAAAGTAAGGCATTGAGGTGTTCACCTCACCGGCAAGTTCAATAAACTTGGTGGGAATGTCATACTCGCGTGCCTTTGAGGTGAGGTAGAACGGGTCAATCGGGATGCAATGGCCGCCAAGTCCCGGGCCAGGGAAGAAGGGCATGTAGCCAAAGGGTTTGGTTGATGCCGCTTCGATGACTTCCCAGATGTCGATATCCATTTGCAGACAGAGGGGCTTGAGTTCATTCACCAGGGCAATATTAACGGATCGGAAGATGTTCTCAAGCAGCTTGGTCATCTCCGCCACCTGGGTGGAGGAAACCGCAACAATCTGCTCA
Organism: Desulfobulbaceae bacterium; assembly: GCA_027859235.1. GTDB lineage: Bacteria > Desulfobacterota > Desulfobulbia > Desulfobulbales > SURF-16 > JAJRUT01. The sequence continues at coordinate 4,964 of JAQIBE010000094.1, read as the reverse complement.
AGTGCGGTTCCGTACAGCGCCTTACCAATGGCGGTTGACTGGGCATCTATTCCGCCGATAACCTTCGGGATATCAGCAGTGCCGAAATTCTTGTTGCCCGGGTCTTCCCGTTCCGGAGAAAACACGAGGGCGAAATCTTCACCCGCCTTTAAACCATTTTCTTCTAAAATTGGCTGCAATACCTCAACCGTGGTTCCCGGATAGGTCGTACTCTCTAGAGCAATAATCTGCCCCGGGCGAATCACCTTACCAATGGCCTTGGCAGTGGCCTTAATATACTGCAGGTCTGGTTCTCTGTTCTTGGTGAGCGGTGTGGGTACACAGATGAGTAGCGCATCCGGCACATTCAGCTGGCTGAAATCAGCCGTAGCCGAGAAGAGGCCCGTTGCAACATGGATTGCCAGGTCATCCGAGGAGATATGTTTTATATAACTCTCGCCTTTGCCAATCATCTCAATCTTACGATGATCAAGATCAAAACCAATCACCTTGACCCCTTTCCGCAGAAAGGTCAGGGACATGGGCAGGCCGACATAGCCAAGGCCGATAACCCCGAGGGTAAAGTTCTTTTCTTCTATGTTATGCAGTAATGTTTTGAGTGGAGTCATGGTATTCAGGGTGAAAGGGGGAGGATGGAAGGACATAGGCCATGGGTTTAATCACTATTGTAAATTGTCCCTTTATTCATGCCGGATTTTTCAATAATCTACAATGGCATAGATTTGTATTTGTTTTTTTTGCCGGTTTAAACAATCACCTGCATGAGCTCGAAGTTGTTGAGTTAATGTAAGCTGTTTTAAGTGTATTGTCATTTTTTTTGAAGCTCATGGAGAATAGCCACGGTTCGTTCGCAGAGAGCGGAGGATTCAGTGAGGGTGGGTTGTTAGATTTAAAAGGTTCAAGGTTGAAGGTGCAAGAGTCAAGGTGGAAAGTGAGGGTCAAGGGGAAAGGGGAAGTTTTTTTTAAGCTATGATTACTTTCCCGTCCGCCCCTTTACGCCCGGCAAAAACATATGATGGAGGCTGTTTTGGGAAAATATGCGCTGTGGTTCTGTCTCATTCTCTGCTGCGGTCCGTTTAATGCCCAGGGTTTAGAGCTGATGCTGCCAAACGTTTACTCGGATACGGTTCCTGTTTCCGGCTGGCTGGTGAGTGAGAAACTCGATGGTGTCCGTGGGTATTGGGACGGGGAGAGGCTGCTCAGCAAGAATGGTATTGCGCTGCATGCCCCCCGGGAATTTCTTGAAGATCTGCCGCCATTTGCCCTTGAGGGTGAAATCTGGGGCGGGCGTAACACGTTTGCGCAAACCATGTCCATTGTCAAGAGGCTGCACCCCCATGCCGGATGGCTTGAGCTGCAGTTTGCTATATTTGACGTGCCGCAGGCAAGGGGACCATTTATCCAGCGGCTGGAGAAGGCCAGGGAGTGGTTTGCTGTTCATCCCAGCTCCTTTGCCTTTGTCATTCCTCAGAAAACTATTTTAAACAATGACCAGCTGCAGATTGAATTGCACCGGGTGGAGACATTGGGTGGTGAAGGGTTGATTGTTAGAAACGGGGGTGGTTTGTACCGTAGTGGGAGAAGTTGGGAGGTTTTAAAGGTGAAAAGCTTCTTTGATATGGAGGCGGTGGTGGTTGCCCATGTTGAAGGAAGGGGGCGAAATAGTGGACGATTGGGTTCGCTGGTGGTGGAGTTGCCCGACAAGACAAGGTTCAAGATCGGGACTGGCTTTAGCGATGTTGAGCGAGATAATCCTCCGCCAGTCGGGTGTACGATTACCTTTAAGTATTATGGATTTTTTAAATCCGGGGTTCCGAGGTTCCCCTCGTTTTTGAGGGTGAGGGATTGGAGAGGTTCAAGGATCAAGGTTCAAGGTGAAAGGTGAAAGGGGTTTAGGCGTGAAGTGTTAGGGGTGAGGGGGGGGTGCATCGAGGACTTCTTTTGCTTCATGGGGCTTGCGGGTTACAGCAGCTGAACCTGCAAGGGGGGGGGATTTATGAAGTTTTCCCGTAGCCTGCAGGGTTTTCTGACTGCCAGCGCCAGGTGTCCTCACACATCTCTTTAAGGCCTAGTTTGGCCTCCCAGCCCAGTTCCTGTCTGGCGAGGCTCGGGTCGGCGTAACAGGCACCAATGTCACCCGGACGCCGGGGGGCTATGGTGTATGGTACCGGGTGTCCTGAGCTTTCAGCAAAGGCATGAGCCATCTCAAGGACGCTGTACCCCTTCCCGGTGCCGAGGTTGTAGATCACCACGCCTGGTTTGTCGCCAAGCTTGTTGATGGCTTTGACATGGCCCTGGGCCAGATCAACCACATGGATATAATCACGCACGCCCGTGCCGTCCGGGGTTGGATAGTCGTCGCCGAATACTGAGAGCTCTGATAATTTGCCCACGGCAACCTGGGAGATGTAGGGCATGAGGTTGTTCGGGGTGCCGGACGGGTCTTCACCGATTCGCCCGGATTTATGGGCCCCAACCGGGTTAAAATAACGCAGGATGCAGACATTCCATCCGGGGTCTGCAACATGCAGATCAGTCAGGATTTCTTCCACCATGAGCTTTGTCCGCCCGTAGGGATTGGTGCAGGAGAGGGGGAAGTCTTCGGTGATGGGTACGGTGGCAGGGTCGCCGTAGACGGTGGCGGACGAACTGAAGACGATATTCTTGACCCCATGGGCTGCCATTACCCGGGTAAGGTTTAATGTGCCTGTGATGTTGTTGTCGTAATAGCGCTGCGGTTCGGCAACGGACTCACCAACCGCCTTGAGTCCGGCAAAATGGATCACCGCATTAATGGGCGGGCAGGTTGAAAATACTGCGGCAATTTCATTGGGATGACGAAGATCCGCCTGGTGGAATTCAATATCTTTACCCGTAAGTTTGCTGACGCGGCGCAGTCCTTCCTGGCTGGCATTACAGAGATTGTCCAGGACAATAACCTTGAAGCCGGATTCCAGGAGTTCCAGACAGGTATGGGCGCCGATATAGCCGGCCCCGCCGGTGACGAGTATATTTATGGTGGTGATCTACAGGTTTGAGATTTAAACTGGGGAACCCACGGTATAGAGTATTTTTTTAGATTCCCCAACAGTTTTCTTGATCTATCGGCTGGTCATGGTAAGACGTGAGCCATAAAACGTACTTACTCCTTCAACCTGTTGATATATTATGATTAGTCATGTAATTATATGTGGCGGTTCCGGATCCATGCTGTGGCACTTATCCCGCAAAAGTTATCCAAAGCAGTTACTGGCCTTGACCGGCGAGCAAACCTTATTGCAGCAGACGGTTTCCCGGCTTAATGGCCTTGCTGATGTTGGGACGCCAATCATCATATGTAATGAAGAGCATCGGTTTCTGGTGGCAGAACAGTTGCGGGCCATAACAGCTGAACCCTGTACGATCATTTTGGAACCTGTTGGCCGAAATACCTGCCCTGCAGCAGCAATAGCCGCCTTACACGGGGTAACGATGGACCAGAAAGCTTCTTTGCTTATTTTACCTGCCGATCATCTTATAGCCGATGGGGCAACGTTTCTTGCCGGTGTTGCTCAGGCGGAGTCTTACGCTGCGCAGGGGAAGCTCGTAACCTTTGGGATTAAGCCAACCAGTCCCCAGACGGGATATGGATATATTAAGGCTGGACCATTATGCGGAGATGATAATGGCTATGATATTGAGTGCTTTGTTGAAAAACCGGATCTGGACACGGCAACAGAATATGTAAATTCCGGTGAATATCTGTGGAACTCAGGGATGTTTCTTTTTAAGGCGCAAACATTCCTTGCTGAGTTGGCAGATGGAAACCCGGCAATGCTTGAGCGCTGTACGAGTGCCTATGGGAAGAGTCGGCGTGATTTGGATTTTCTCCGTTTAGAACCGGATAGTTTTGCCAGGTGTCCAGATGATTCCATTGACTATGCCATCATGGAGAAGACTAGAAATGGTGTTGTTATTCCCCTTGACCCCGGCTGGAGTGATATTGGTTCCTGGTCAGCCCTGTGGGAGGTTGGTCAGCAGGATGAAAATGGGAATGTTATCATTGGTGATGTTATAAATTACGGCACACGTAACTCCTACATTCATGCTGAAAATAGGCTGGTGGCCACCGCAGGTCTTGATGATCATATCATCGTTGAAACGGCTGATGCGGTGCTGGTTGCCTCCAAGGAGCATGTGCAGGATGTGAAACAGCTGGTGAATATGTTGAAGGCGCAGGGACGGTCTGAAACAAACCTACATCGCCGGGTGTATCGCCCCTGGGGTTCCTATGAAGGTGTGAGTTTTGGTGACCGTTTTCAGGTGAAGCTTATTACGGTAAACCCTGGTTCTGTTCTATCCTTACAGATGCACCACCACCGGGCTGAACACTGGGTCGTTGTCAGTGGTACGGCTCAGATTACCAAGGGGGATGATGTCTTTGTCCTGAGTGAAAATGAATCCACCTTTATTCCTTTAGGGGTAACCCACCGGCTGGAAAATCCCGGCGTGATTCCCCTTGAGTTGATCGAGGTGCAGTCCGGCAGTTATCTTGGTGAGGATGATATTGTCCGCTTTGAGGATAATTATGGAAGGGCGGGGGATGCATGAGAATCATTGTGGCTGAGTTAAAAGATCGAGGGGTCATTTTATGAGGTTTTCTTAGGCATACTGTTTAGAATGGCCTAAGCGTTTGTTTAAATATATCTAAATCAACTACCTAGAGCCTTTTTTTTCTTGATTACTTGTGATGAGCCTGTGCAGACTATGTGCAGTACTCACACATAGTGGGATTGTGAAATTCACTTCAACAATGATTTAGGAGAAAACAAATGAAAAAGATTCTGGTTTTATGTATGTCCATGTTGCTGTGGTCCGCTGTCGCCTTTGCCGGTGTTAGTATTAATACGGCATCGGAGCAGGATTTGGAGAGTTTGCCCAATATTGGTTCAGTAAAGGCTGAGTCCATCGTTCAGTATCGAGCT
>JAQIBE010000046.1 GCA_027859235.1 Desulfobulbaceae bacterium | reverse complement strand
CCTCAACCAATGTCAGCCGGAATTCAGGTTGACGCTGGATCGCTTTTTGAGTGTCGCGATCCCATGGTTACGAGTGTCATGCTGCGTCCCTTTGTTTTGCAGCAACATTTTGGTTACTGGATTGGAAGCCAATTTAAGGAGAGTAGAAATGGGTATGAAAAAGAAGAGGCTGATCGGGTTCGCCCTCATGGCCGCCCTGGCAAGTCCTGTTGGACTGGCTGGTGTAGCCACCAGTGAGGTGCTTGAGCTGGATAGCTTGAAAAACTTGTATGAAGGGGTCAGCTTTGACCATGACATGCATATCGAGGTCGTTGGGGATAATTGCTCCCAATGCCATCATCACACAGCAGGTACACCTGCAGAAGGGCCGCTCTGTATTACTTGTCATGCAAACAGCCCTGAAGCGGATGATCCAACCTGTTCAGGTTGTCACGAGAAGGAAGTTTTCTCTGTCGGGAATATGAAAAAGTCCTGGGACACGGAATTACTCCATCATCGCAGTAAGCCGAGCCTGAAGGCCGCCTATCATCAGAATTGTCTGGCTTGTCATGTTGAAAATGGTGCGCCCACAGGATGTACTGATTGTCATGGGATGACTGATGCCGGTGAAAAATTTTATGATACTGGTGCGTATGCGCCAGTGCCCAAGGCTGATGGCGGTGGTCATGGAACTGGTCATTGATGAATGTTCAACCCTTGTCTCTAAGTCAGGCAGGAGTGTAACGCTTTTTATCCACTTTTTTGAAGGTGAGAGAGTATGAAGAAATTAAACCGAAGGTCCTTTCTTAAGGGCGGCCTTGCCACAGGTGCAGCAGCTGTTGCTGTGGGCTCAGCAAAGAAAGCTGATGCCAGTGGCAGTTTCGGTGGCTATCCCAATAGTCTGGGTGTCCTGGTTGACATGACCAAGTGTATTGGTTGTAGAACCTGTGAAGCCGCCTGTAATAAGGAACAGAATTTACCAAAACCCGATAAACCATTTAATGATATGTCCGTGTTTGACGAACGTCGGCATGGGGGGCTGCCGCGCCGGACCACTGAGAAGGCGTATACGGTGGTCAACAAATATGAAATCAAGGGGCGTGAGCATCCGCTCTTTCGCAAATTTCAATGTAATCATTGTCAGGAGCCCGGGTGCTTGACCTCCTGCTTTGTTAATGCCTACACCAAGACCCCGGAAGGGGCGGTTATTTATAACGAGAAGGTGTGTGTCGGTTGCCGTACCTGTATGGTTGCCTGTCCCTTTTATGTGCCGGCCTACACTTTTTCTTCGCCCATTAACCCGGTGGTGAAGAAATGCATCATGTGCTACGACACACGGCTGAAATTCGGCCGTCCGCCTGCCTGTGTTGAGTCCTGTCCCAACGGCGTCATGACCTTTGGCAAACGTACGGATCTCATTGCACTGGCCCATAAGACCATTGAAGATCAGCCCGGCAATTATGAACACCATGTGTATGGTGAAAAAGAAGTCGGTGGCACCTCATGGATGTATCTCACCAGCAAGGATGCGCCTTTTGATCAAATTGGTTTTGATACCCATTTGGGTAACGAGCCGATCATCAATTATGTAAAAGAGTTCCTGGCCATAGTACCAATGGTGTTGACCATCTGGCCGGCACTCTTCACTGGATTCCATCTCCTTGCTACCAAGAAAGATGCCATTAAAAATGACGAGAGCGCAAGCTAGGGGGGAAAACAATGAAACAATTTGCTAAACAAGGGTTTGAACCCGTAGATACATTGCAGAAGCCGGGCACGAATTCCCAGTGGACTTTAAAAGAAAAGATGTTCCTGGGGCTTTCTCCAGGTGACTATATGCAGCAGTTGGTACGTAACCCGCTCAATTGGTTTTTTGCTATCGTTTATATTGTCGGTGTGCCTGTTCTACTTGGCCGGTTCTATTACGGTTTAGGCTGGGCAACCCATGGTTCGTATGATTATCCCTGGGGGTTATTTCTCGGCTGGGGTCTATTCTGTATGGTTCCCCTCTCTGCCTCAGGTTTTATGATGGGAACAACGGTTGAGTTGTTCGGCCGCAAGGATTTCAAACCCATTGAGCGTCTCGGGCTCTTGAATGGTCTGCTGGGTTACCTCTTTGCTGTGGTCTTTCTCCAGGTGGATCTCGGCCAGCCATGGCGTCTCATCTATCCCATATTTGTCTCTCTCGGTCCGGCCTCGGTACTCTTTCTCGTGGCATGGCATGTTGCCACCTATCTGACTGTACAGGTTGCGGAACTCGTTCCGGCCTGCAGTGAAATGATGGGCTGGAAGGCCCCCAAGAAATTTGTGAAGTCCATTGTCCTCGGCTTAACAGTTGCAGGTATTATCCTGTCCACCCTGCATCAGGGAGCACTCGGCGCGCTGTTTACCTATGCGCCTGGTAAGGTTCATCCTCTGTGGTTTTCGGCTCAGTTTCAGTGGTTCCATTTTTTCTGTTCGTCAATCTTTGCCGGTCTTTCCATGCTGATTGTGGTTTCCACCCTGGCAAAGAAGTTCCTTGGCTGGCGCTGTGATGCTAATTTCAGTGATAACCTTGATCGCATCACCTTAGGCCTTGCCAAGGGTGCTTCCCTTGCCTTGATCACCTATCTGATTATCAAGCTTACGGCGATTGCCCATGATAATGAGTGGGCGCTGCTCTTTACAGGCTGGGGACAGTGGTACATCTTTGAGATCTGTTTCGGTGTTATCCTGCCGCTCTTTCTCTACACCTTTGCCGTCCGCAGTCAAAGTGTAAAGCTTGCCAGATTTGCGGCTATCATTGCTGTTCTTGGTATTTTGCTCAATCGTTTGAATACCGCGCTCATTGCCTTTAACTACAACCTGTATCAGGAGATCCCTCATTGGCGTGAAGTCATGATTGTGGTTCTCGTCTACTCAACTTATATAATGGTATATCGCGCCTGTCTCTGTAGATTGCCAGTTTTGTATACCTGGAAGGGTGATCCAAAGTAAGGTTGGTTTTTTGTATTGATACGTCCCTGGGGAGAAGTTCTCTCCAGGGATCCTGTCTTGGGGGCTGTTAAGAATGTTGACCAGGTAAGCGTAGACTCCGGGTAAGCGTAGACACCGTTACATCAAGTTCTTTACACCCCCTTTATGCAGCTATGGACATCTCGTTGGCCATGTTGTTTTTTTATAACTGCTTAACTGTAGTCTCCTGACAATTTAAGTTGGTTGAACTGTTGTTGCTGTAAGGCAGGGATAGTTGCCTGTTCTAGATCTAGATCCTGAATCTTTTCAGTGTTACGAATATTAATTTGCTGAGGAAGTAGATATGACCGACGCGTTCCCCTTAAAGAAACTTATTTTCGCGCTCTATGCTGGGATCTGTGTGAGTCTGGTTTTACTTTTGTTCATGGGTGGGCGTCAGTATCAGCTTTATCAAAAGCAGATTGAGGTGGTGGTCCAGACCGAGAAACTTCTCTTTCAATACTCCATTGTCCGTGAACATATTTTTAATGCGCTTCTTGATCCGAGTCAGATTTCAATGAGGGGCGTGAGTGAGGAGATGGAGACTTTACATCATAATCTCACTCAGTTACTTGATGCCGGAAGTGTGCGGGAAGAGGTGAAACTCTCCCTTGTCTCCGGGGTGGATTTGCCTGGTATTGTCCTCCTCCTGCGGGAGATAGAGGCTGACGGTGGTGCCCACCGCGATCTTGGTCTCAGGCTCAGTCGTGAGGTCCGTACCCTTGGGGAGCGTTTGATGTTGTTTGACCGCATTTTGGTGAACTCGTCACGGGAACGGCTTATTGCCTATCAGAATATTATTATTGGTTCAAGCGCCCTGGCGGTAGCATTTCTAGTTGGTATTTTAATTCTTTTTCATAGACGTTTGCTTGTGCCGCTATGGCAGCTCGTGGATGATTCTGATCAGGTTCTGGCTGGTCAGAAGACTGATGTAATGGTGTCACCCTACTGTAAAGAGGCCTCTGTTCTTGCCGAAATCATAAATGAACAGGAAATTTTAAAGGGAACCTTGTTTGACCGCTTAAAGAAATGTAGCCAGGTTACCAGTGATATGATATCAGCCCTTGGCGGTGTGTGGGCTGAGATTGATGATAGTGGCAAGATCTGCCAGGTCAATGAAGAGATTGAGTTGCGCTGTGGCTATGGGGTGGGTGAGACAGCCAAC
>JAQIBE010000042.1 GCA_027859235.1 Desulfobulbaceae bacterium | reverse complement strand
CCCGCTCTCCTGATTACAAGGCTGAAGACTGTCACATCGCCAGTTCACTTGCAGATGCGATCGACTACACCTCCCGTCTTCACCAGAAGATATTCATCATTGGCGGGGGAGAGATTTATAGCCAAGCACTCCCCCTGGCCCATATCATCCATATCACCCTGCTGCATAGAAGTGTGCCAGGAAACATCTTCTTTCCTGACATCCCCCCAGACCTGTTCACCCTGCAGCAGGAAAAACAATACCAATGGTCTGAAACCGTAACCGTGCAGCGGTTTACCCGAACCACCGAACCTGCTTCCCTTTAAGCAACACTTTCTTCATATAATTTTCATGACCCATCAACAAAACGTGTTGACTTCACCCCACCGACGCACTAGTAATACTACCTAGGTAGTATTACTGATCGGAGCTGGTGCTGATCCACAGACATCGGGGGCTCCCGGAACTATCTACACTTTTGAATGCGTTTGGCTTATACCATTCCCCCCAGAGCCGAACATAAATATCACATAAAGGGATGAGCAAATGTCTGTCAAAAATAAAAAAATTCTCGTACTGAGTATCGGCAATATACTTCTCGGTGATGAAGGGGCAGGCATAAAAGCTGCCGAACTCATGCAGGATCGTTATGATTTCACCGACGACGTCGAATTTATCAATGGGGGCAGTGATGGTTTTGAACTCACAGGCCACCTTGATCATAAAACAGACCTCTTCATCTTCGACGCCATCATTGCTGAAGGCAAACCAGGAACCGTAAAACGCTTTAACCTCAACAACCCACCCGCTTTTTTCCAAAATCGCATTTCCCCCTACCAGCCCGGTCTTTCAGAAATGCTCAGCACCGCAGCCCTAACCGACGACCTCCCGGCCAACATCACCCTGTTCGGCATTGTCCCCAAAACTGTAGATACAGGAATGAAAATCACTGGCCCGGTGCGGGCAGGTGTTGAGCAAATGGTTGATATGGCGATTGATGAACTCCAGTCCTTTGGTGCGGTATTATAGATTAGGGATTTAGGTCTTTAGGCTGTAGACTATGAGCAAAACCATTGCTCCCACGAGGAAACCGTCCCCACCCACCACCCCTCAAAGCCTATAGTCCAAACAGGAGTGGTAACACCGACCTGGAATTATGCACGAACTCTCCATCGCAACCCATATCCTTGAACTGGCGGAAGAAGAAGCCCGGAAGGCCGGGTGCACTCAAATTCTGGATATAGAACTTGAAATTGGCGCGCTTGCCGGGGTTCAGCAGGATGCGCTTCTCTTCGGGTTTGAGGCCGTCAGTAAAAACAGCATGGCGGAACAAGCCACCCTCACCATCACCACGACACCGGGCCTGGCAAAATGCTCTGGTTGTAACGTGTCTTTTCCTGTACAATCTTTTTTTGAGCCCTGCCCCCATTGCGCCACCCTCCTTCACACCATTGAACAGGGTGAAGAGTTACGCATGGTGGCCGTGCATGCGGGATGAAGGATGGTGAACGGGGCGAGGGTGAAAGGGTGAAAGCCAAGCACCCACCCTCACCACCCTTTTTACCCGTTCACCATTTCACCATTTCACCCTCAACCCTTTTTCACCATCTAAAACCATGTGCGACTCCTGCGGCTGCGAGCCGAACTCACCGTCCATCACCATCCATTCTCTGGATGGAACCCATACCCACGTGGACCAGCCGCACAGCCCAAAACAGATTCAGGTCCAGCGGGATTTACTGTCACACAACAACAGCTTGGCTGAAGCCAATCGAACCTATTTCAGCGCACACAACATCAAGACGTTCAACCTTGTTTCCTCGCCGGGCTCAGGCAAGACAACCCTTCTTACCGAGACCATCAAGAGATTACACCGCCCAATCAGCGTAATTGAAGGGGATCAGCAGACCACCAATGATGCCGAGCGGATTAAAGCAACAGGGGCCCGGGTGGTGCAGGTGAACACGGGGGCCGGATGCCATCTTGATGCCGGCATGGTGCAGCGTGCCATAGCGCAGCTTCAGCCTGGGCCAGACTCCCTCTGCATGATTGAAAATGTGGGGAATCTCGTCTGCCCGGCATTATTTGACCTTGGTGAACTGGCCAAGGTGGTGATCATTTCCGTGACCGAAGGCGATGATAAACCGGAAAAATATCCGTCCATATTCCGTGCTGCGCAGATCTGCATTATCAACAAAATGGATCTCCTCCCCTATGTCAATTTCAAAGGGGAGACCTGCCGCAGGCTGGCCCTGCAGGTGAACCCTGATCTGATCTTTTTTGAACTTTCAGCCACCACAGGCCAGGGGATGGATGAGTGGCTGACCTGGCTTGAGGAATTATAAATGTGCCTTGCTGTTCCAGGA
>JAQIBE010000038.1 GCA_027859235.1 Desulfobulbaceae bacterium | reverse complement strand
ACAAAAATGAGCGGTACGGGCAATGATTTCATTATCATTGACCACCGCGACCCCTTTCTCACTCCAGAGGAACAGCCCGCCTTTGCCAAGAAGGTGTGTAAGCGCATGTTCTCTGTGGGAGCGGACGGGTTGATTCTCATTGAAAACTCTGCTGACGCCGACTTTCAGTGGCAGTTTTATAACGCGGATGGTTCAAAGGCGGAAATGTGCGGGAACGGTGCCCGTTGTGCGGCCCGGTATGCCCACGAAAAATCCATTGCGCCGGCCTCCATGTCCTTTATGACCCAGGCGGGTTTGATTCGCGCCGAGGTCAAGGGTGATCTGGTGAAGCTGGAAATGACCCTGCCCCAGAATACGAAGCTGAATGCCGAGTTTGTCTTCGGCGGGGAGAGCCGCATCAGTCATTTTTCCAATACCGGTGTGCCCCATGTGGTGTATTTTGTTGAGGATAATAAAACAACACCGGTGAAGCAATGGGGCCATGAGGTGCGTTTTCATGCCCGGTATCAGCCTGCCGGCACCAATGTTAATTTTGCTGAGTGTACCGGAAAGTCAAGTCTGCTGGTGCGGACCTATGAGCGGGGCGTGGAGGATGAAACCATGGCCTGTGGCACCGGGGCGGTGGCCTGCGGTCTGCTCGGCGGCCTTTTAGGGCTTGTCGAGTCTCCTGTTGCCGTGACCAGTTCCGGCGGCGAAGTTTTAACCATCTATTTCACCATTGATGATGGTGCAGAAAAGGCAATTTCCGGCGTCTTCCTTGAGGGTCCGGCCCATTTCATCTATGAAGGGTTACTTGACCAGGAAGCGCTGCGCTAGACTTTGGTTGTTGAGAGGGTTAGTGGTCCGGGGTGTTGTTCAATAGCCCCTGCGTCTAACGTGCTTACGGATATACGAAAATAATTATAATTAAGAGGTGATTCTTTGAGTCTGTGGGCCTAAACCGTTCTGGACGAATCACCTGAAATATAAGGAGATACATGATGAACCCATTTCGCGGAGCCTTTGTTGCCATAGTCACCCCATTCATTGATGGTAAGGTTGATGAGCAGGGTCTGCAGGATCTCATCGAGAGGCAGATAGCCGGCGGTACCCATGGTATTGTCCCCTGCGGCACCACGGGTGAGTCGGCAACCATGTCCCATGCCGAGCATCACCGGGTGGTTGAGCTCACCGTTAAGACGGTGAACGGCCGTGTGCCTGTGCTTGCCGGTACGGGTTCCAACTCAACGTCTGAGACCATTGAGTTGACCCAGCATGCCAAGGATGCCGGTGCCGATGGCGCGCTGGTGATTACCCCCTATTATAATAAACCTTCCCAGGAAGGGTTGTATCAGCATTTCAAGTCGGTGGCTGAGGCGGTTGATATTCCCATCATGCTCTATAATGTGCCCGGCCGCACCTCCATTGATCTGGCAGCCGCCACCGTGGCCCGTTGCGCCCAGGTGAAGAATATCGTCGGGATTAAAGAAGCCACCGCTGATATGAATCGGGCCTGTGATGTGATTAGGCAATGTCCTGCGGATTTTGCCGTGATGTCCGGTGATGATTTCACCTGTCTGCCCCTGGTTCTGCTCGGTGGAACAGGGGTTATCTCTGTAACCGCCAATGTTGACCCGCAAGGCATGAGCGATCTGATGAATGCCGCCCTTGCGGGTGACCTTGGTACAGCGCGGGAGATTCAGTATCGGCTCTTCCCCCTGATGCAGTCTATGTTCTTTGATACCAATCCTGTGCCGGCCAAGAAGGCTCTTGAGCTCATGGGTAAGATCAGGTCGGCTGTTCCCCGTCAGCCCTTATGGACGATGGATGATGACGCGCTGCAGAAGATGCTGCCTGTTTTGAAGGAGCAGGGACTTATTTAGGGAGTTAGCTGTTTAGGGTTTAGTCTTTTAGGGGTGGTTGTTGAGGGTTTTTTTCCACAGGCTGCATACCTAAAAGTCTACAGACTAAAAACCTATCGACTATAGGGCAAAGGCCCGAAGGAAAAGAAAATGATAAAAGTAATAATAGCAGGTGCAGCAGGCCGTATGGGTCAGCGCATCGGATATATGGTGAACCAGCATGCAGCCCTTGAGCTCGTTGGTGGTTTTGAGCAGCCCGGAAGCCCTGCCGTGGGCCGTGATATCGGTGAGGTCGGCGGCTACGGCACCGTGGGTGTACCCATTTCCGATTCCCTGGAGGCCATTGTTGGTGAGGCGGATGTGCTCATTGATTTTACCTTTCATGCGGCCACCATGGGTTTTGCCAAGGTCTGTGCATCCCATAAGACGGCCATGGTGATCGGCACAACGGGTCTCAGTCAGGACAATCTTGATACCTTGAAAGCTCTCTCCGCTGATATGCCCCTGGTCCAGTCGGCCAATATGGCGGTCGGCGTGAATGTGATGTTCAAGATTGCCAAGAAGGTGGCCTCCATCCTCGGCAATGATTATGATATGGAGATCGTCGAGCTTCATCATAATCAGAAGAAGGATGCTCCAAGCGGCACGGCCCTGCGCCTCGGCGAGATGCTGGCTGAAGGGGTGGATCGCAAGTTAAGTGAGGTCGGCGTGTACGAACGCAACGGCATCATTGGCGAACGGACCAAGACCGAGATCGGTATTCAGACCGTTCGTGGCGGTGATATCGTCGGCGAGCATACCATCTATTATTGTGGTCCGGGCGAGCGTCTGGAGTTGACCCACCGCGCCCATAGCCGGGATAATTTTGCCAGTGGTGCGGCTGAGGCTGCGGCCTGGGTTGCCGGGAAGGATGCGGGTATGTTTACCATGTTTGATGTGCTGGGCCTGGCTGATTTGTAAGGATGGATGTTGTTCGCTGTCAGACGGGCTCAGGTCCCCGGTATGGTGTCATCCATGCCGGTGTGATTCGATTATTGCTCCAGTCGCCTTATTCTGAATGTCTCTATTCCGGCGAAGAACTCCCCCTGGCTGAGGCCCGTCTTCTCCCTCCCTGTGTCCCTTCCAAGATTGTCGGTATTGGTTTTAATTATGCACTCCACTCCAAAGAGCTCGGGGTGGAGATACCGAAGGAGCCGCTCATCTTCCTGAAACCGCCGTCCGCCCTTATTGGTGCGGGGGAGACGATTCTCCTTCCCGCCCAGTCAAAACAGGTGGAGTATGAGGCGGAACTGGGCGTGGTTATCGGCAGAAAAACGAAGAATGTAACGGCGGCCGCGGCCCTGGGCTCTGTTTTCGGTTGCACCTGTATTAATGACGTCACCGCCCGTGATCTGCAGCAGGCAGATGTGCAGTTCACCCGGGCCAAGGGGTTTGATACCTTCTGCCCCATGGGGCCTTGGATCCGTACCGGCCTTGATGTGACCAGGATGAGGGTCCGCTCGTTTGTGAACGGTGAACCCCGTCAGGATGGGAGTACCGCAGATCTGATCCACCCCGTTGCGGAACTCATCGCCTATGTTTCCCAGGTGATGACCTTGAACCCTGGTGATGTGATTGCCACCGGGACGCCGGCCGGGGTTGGAATCCTGACGGATGGCGATTGCGTGGTGGTGGAAATTACCGGGCTTGGTCGCCTTACAAACAGTGTAAAGGAATTATAATGGCACTTGTCTTTATCGGCTTAGGCTCAAACCTTGGCGATACCCGCGGGAATGTCCTGCAGAGCTGGAAGAAGTTGGGATGTCATAGCGATATCACCCTGCTCACCCTTTCTTCTCCCTATAAGACGGCCCCGGTGGGGATGGAGAGTGATAACTGGTTCACCAATGCTGTAGGTGTCCTGCAGACCAGTCTCTCCCCTCGAGACTTGCTGCAGGAGATGCTCAGTATTGAGCAGGAGATGGGACGGGATCGGTCCGTTGGTATGGACCGCACGATTGATCTGGATATACTCTATTATGATGATGTCATCATTTCTGAACCGGATCTCGAAATACCCCATCCTGAAATCAGTCGCAGGCTTTTTGTGCTGGCGCCCCTCGCTGAAGTGGCCCCGGATCATATTCACCCAGTGCTGGAACAGTCGTCACATATGCTGCAACGCAGGTGTCCAGGTGACGATGTCCAGAAAGGAGCGTGGCGCTGATGCATCCCATTAGAATTTTGATTCTGGCTATTCTGTTTTATATCCTCTACCGCGTTATCTTTGGGGGCAAGAAGAAGGTGAGCGGTAAAACAGAACAATTACCCCCCAATGAGGATGTTTTGATGGAAGATCCTGTCTGCCATACCTATGTCCCCATGTCTTCGTCTCTGAAAACCGAGAAAGATGGGAAAATATATTATTTTTGTAGCCAGAAATGCTGTGATGCGTTTAAAGAGGAGCAACCATAAATATGAGGATCCGGGAATATGTGCAAGAAGTAAGGGGCAGGCTGATCGTCTCCTCCTTCTTTCTCTAATTCGGACTTCTCAATTTCTCAACTACTAATTCAGGAGAGACTATGAAGTTTTTTATCGACACCGCCAATATTGATGAGATCAAAAAAGCCGTGGACATGGGGATGGTTGATGGCGTGACCACCAATCCAACCCTTATCGCCCGCGAAGATAAGCCATTTGAAGAGATTATCGCTGAGATCGCTGAACTGGTTGACGGCCCTATCTCTGCTGAGGTTATCTCCCTCGATTGTGATGGTATGGTGCGGGAAGGACGCGAACTTGCCAAGATCAGCAAGAATATCGTGATCAAGGTCCCCATGACCACGGATGGACTGAAGGCCACCAAGATTTTTAGCGCAGAAAATATCAACACCAATGTAACCCTGGTGTTTTCCTCAGCTCAAGCGCTTATGGCTGCAAAGGCCGGCGCGACCTATGTTTCTCCCTTTGTCGGCCGTCTTGATGATCTGGCCCAGAACGGCATGGATCTCGTTGCCGATATCATGAACATTTATGAAAACTATGGATACCAGACTGAAGTTATCGTTGCCAGTGTCCGCAGCCCAATGCATGTCATGGATGCCGCG
>JAQIBE010000228.1 GCA_027859235.1 Desulfobulbaceae bacterium | reverse complement strand
TAAGAAATATAGAACAACTACACCCGATGCAGCGGGTACAAAAGTAACCTTCCAAATCACCCATCCTTTTCATCCGTTATCCGGTCAACATTATGATAAGATTTCAAGTCGTTGGAGCTGGGGCCAGGAATGGGTCTCCTTTCATAATGATAATGGACGATTGACTTCGGTACCAGTAAGCTGGACAAGCCTTTGCTCACCCGACCCTTTTGTGGTTGTTTCCAAAGGCCGGGCAAAATTTAAGCCAAATGATCTCATGCGCCTGGTTGATCTGATTGACATAATAAAAGAGGCTGGACAAAACCAGATCTCAAAAAAAACGCTTAGGAGGGGGTAATGGTATGTAAACATAATTATGTCACTATGTGTAAAGTTGATTATGTCATTGTGGATTTTAACGAATTGGCCATAATAACAGAATATCCTGTTATGTTAAGACATACACTTACTTTTTCTATAAAAGTACTTGACAAAAAGAATATGCATGACATAAATAAACTTACACTAAAATGTAAGGATAAAAAAACATGACAAAGCACAACAATCCAAAATCAGAGATGCTGCGAAAACAAGGGTGCTTAAATCAACGGGCAGAGAAGGTAAAAAGCAAGTTATTCCAAAAAGGCGACTTTTTCGACCCCCAGGATCTCATCCAGGTCAAATACGAAATGCTTCGTCAGGTACTGATCGAAAAACAGCCAATCCTACAAGCTGCCCGCCAGTTTGGTTTTTCCCGACCATCATTTTACCAGACTCTGGCAAATTTCAAACAAAACGGACTGCTTGGTCTAATCCGCACCAAGCCAGGCCCTCGAAACGCACACAAATTGAGCGACCCTGTAATAAAATTCCTCGAAAAGCAAAGAGCCCAAGATGGCTCAATTACTTTAAACATGCTGGCCAAACAAATAAAAGAGACGTTCGGTATAGTAGTACACATACGCAGTATCCAACGGGCTCTTGCACAGAAGAAAAAAAAATTGCCTTAAAAATGAGGCCGGTAAAAAAAATGGTTTTAGACAGCGATGCACTGTGTGATCATTATGAACATCTGCGAAGTTATGTGCTTAAGACTTATGACATGCCTGTACAGGCGTACGGACTGGGAGTGATGTTGCAAAAAGGGATGTGCGCCTGGATAGAAGCGGCTTCTGATCATTTTCAAGTAGAATTATTCTATAGCAATATTGATTCCAATGAGCCTCTGGAAACTCTTTCACCCATGCAAACACAACTGGCCGGAATAATGGCCGGTATTATAATCAAAAGGAGGCTTTTTAATCATGGGAGCAACTTCAAAGATAACCGCTAATCATCTTAAGCGGAAGGCTTACTTGTATATTCGGCAGTCCACAGTTCGGCAGGTGTTTGAAAATACAGAAAGTACCAAACGACAGTATGCACTTAAACAGCGTGCTGTCGCACTGGGTTGGCCGTCCGAGCGTATTGAAGTAATCGATACAGATCTTGGGCAATCCGGAAGTACAGCTATAGATCGACAAGGCTTTCAAAAACTGGTGGCCGAAGTGGGGCTGGGGTGGGCAGGTATTGTTATGGGCCTGGAGGTTTCAAGACTTGCTCGCAATTCAATGGACTGGCATAGACTCATAGAAATCTGTGCCTTGACCAATACGCTTATTCTTGATGAGGATGGCATATATGATCCAGCTGATTTTAACGATAGGCTATTGCTCGGTTTAAAGGGCACTATGTCGGAAGCAGAAACTCACTTTCTCAGGGCCAGATTGCGCGGAGGGCTCCTGAACAAAGCTCGTCGAGGTGAACTTCGCTGTCAATTGCCGGTAGGGTTACTATACGACATTAACGGCAAGGTGATTCTGGATCCGGATCAACAGGTTCAGGCAAGCTTACACCTGGTGTTTGAAACCTTCTTTCGTACAGGGACAGCACATAGGACAGCAAGACACTTTCGTGACAATGAGCTTCTATTCCCCAGAAAAATTATATCCGGCGCAGACAAAGGTAAAGTAATCTGGGGGCCTGTAACTGTAAAACGTGTTCTTGAGGTTTTACATAATCCCCGCTATGCTGGTGCTTATTCCTATGGTAGAGGTCAATGGAAGAAAAAGACAAATGGAAAGAAGAAATGGGAAATCTTACCACGAGATCGATGGCAGGTACTCATACCCGATGCGCATCCAGGCTATATTTCCTGGCAACAGTATGAAAACATAGATCAGAAGTTGTGCCAAAATGCCCTGGCTTACGGAATTGATCGGCATCACGGTCCTCCTCGCGAAGGTCCGGCATTATTGCAGGGGCGGGTCATTTGTGGTATTTGTGGAAACAGGATGTCTGTGCGTTATCATAAACGGAAAGATAAACTTGCACCAACTTACTGGTGTAATCGTAACTATATGGAGCATGGCGAAGCAGTTTGTCAAAAAATTCCAGGGGCGAGTATTGATAAAGCCGTGGGAGACCTGTTGGTGGAAGCAATGACACCCATGGCTATTGAAGTATCTATAGCTGTTCAAGAGGAGATTCAATCCCGGCTGGATGAGACAGACCGCTTACGTCAAAAACAGGTGGAACGAGCCCGGTATGAAGCCAACTATGCCAGGCGAAGATATATGAACGTAGATCCTGAAAACAGGCTGGTAGCTGACTTGCTTGAAGCAGAGTGGAACAAAAATTTACGCGCTTTGGCCAAAGCCCAAGATGACTATGAAAGAAAACGCAATGCTGATCGAGAAACCATGGATAAAACCCGGCATAAGCAACTTTTTACATTAGCTCGAGATTTTCCAGCTATCTGGAATGATCCTGAAACCCCCAACCGAGAACGAAAACGCATGATAGCCTTGTTGATAGATGATGTAACCTTGCTCAAAAAAGAGCAAATAATAGTCCAAACCCGTTACAGAGGTGGTAAAACGACTACCTTGAAGCTGCCCTTGCCACTGAATGCCTGGCAGGGACTTAAGACTTCCAAACATGTGTTGAGCAAAATGGATGAGCTGTTTAACAAATATACAGATTCACAGGTTGCTGATAAACTCAACCTGCAAGGTCTTAAAAGTGGAGCCGGCAATGATTTCTCTGCAGCGAGCGTACGATGGGCTCGTTATTCTGCAGGGTTGAAAAGTTTTGCTGATCGCCTCAAAAAATCAGGGCTGTTGACTTCAAAACAGATGGGTATCCAGCTTGGTGTTTCTGAAACAACTGTGATAAGTTGGCGTAAGAAAGGACTTCTTCAAGGTCGTAGATGTAATGATAAAAATCAATGGTTGTATTTTCCCAATTTAAAGAAAAAAATCAATGGCAATCAGTGCGCGAACAAGAAAAGTTTTGAAAGAACTGTAGGAGGTGCAGTATGAGAACATATCCTAT
>JAQIBE010000206.1 GCA_027859235.1 Desulfobulbaceae bacterium | reverse complement strand
ATGGGATCTTTAATTCCCAACGAATGAGCAATCCCTGCCGCCTCACGCAGCTTTTCAATTCTATCCAAACGCCTCTGCTTGGCAAAGTCCCGCAGGGTTGCAATCTTATCAGTTATATTTTTTTTCTGCAGATCATCGGCCGTTTCAAGGCGCTCAACCTCATCCAGACGCTGTTTTGTGGTTTTTTCACGGAGCAGTTGGAGTTCAGTGGTCAAATCTCTAATTCTAGCACGAACATTGGCCTGGACATTCAGAATAAGCTCTGACGTAGTGACCCGCCGCGCCTCCTCCACGAGACGATTGACAATATCTGCAATCAACACAGGGTCTTCACCCTCCATTGCTAGCGTACTTGTCATAAAGACTTCTTCGCCTTTTTTTGCTTCGGGAAAGATTATAGATATACTTTCGACATATTCATCAAAAACGGTATTCACATTTTCCTGCTGATCGCGCTCTGGAGAAAACACATTCAGAAGATCCATCTCTTCAAAGACTGCCTTTTTCACAACCACTGACTGCAGATTCTGCTTAAAAAAGGCATGAATCATATTCAAATCATGAGTATATACACCCTTGACATCCAGTTGCTGAACGTCCGCTGGCGTAGAAGGACGCAAAATCGCCTCAGTCTTATACACCCGCGGGGCCAGCAGGGCATAGGTCACGGCAAGGGCCGTGACGACCACCGTCACCAGGGCAATCATCTTCCAGCGCCGGATCAGGACGCGGAGCAGATCCAGGAGATCAATCTCGTCATCCGGCAGGGGCTGATACATGTTGGGTTGCTGTTGGGGATCACTGCTCATAGCTCTATTCCTCTTCTATTAATCATGATAAGATCCTGCTTACTCCACTCATCTATGTGATAGATGTACAGACCAGCCATTGTCAAAGTAATAAAAAATAAAAAAAAGACACGCTACCGCCATTTGGGTGATCAGGGGAGTGATCAACCATTAAATAACAGCAGCAATACTGCATAAATTTTTAACGTAAAATTTACGGTTTACGGTTTACGGTTGCCAGTTTACGGTTCAAGGTAAAATGAATCCAATAACGGAGTCTGCGCTTACCCGGAGTCTACGCTTACCTGGTCAACATTCTTAACGGCCCCTAAATCAACTTGATACGATCCTGGGACAGCGTTGTTTTAACCTGGCGCTGAAGCATCTCGAGCAGCACCCGGACCTGGTCATCACCGCAGAAGGAATCAATAATACCCTTAACCGGCTCTCCCTCACCAAGAAGAATCTCAACCCGGTCACCGGACTTGTACCTTTGGCGCTGCAGCTCTGTCCTGGAGAGGAAGCCATCATGCCCTGCCCTCTCAGGCAGACTGTCAATCACTCCATCGGGCACCGGAGGAAAATAGGGACCGAACTGCACCGGCCCCACCGCACCCCTGGTTGACGAAATGGTGATCCAGTTACATGTCTGGGGATCAAGCTGCAAAAAAAGATAGCCGGGGAACAAGGGACGCAGCACCTCTTCACGCTTACGGGCATGGGTGCGGGTTATACGCACCAAGGGTAAATAGACGGTATGCCCCTGTCTTTCGTAATGAAGCCTGGCGAGTGTCTCTTTATTGGCTTGGGTGCGAATGGCGTACCATTGACATTTGCCCTCTTGTATATTTATTGCCAAAGCTTCAGACATTACTCTTTCTCCTGACATCATAACAACCACTGATAAGCGAAAAAGACCATCCCTTTTGAGGAGTGGAGACAACCTACCTGAATGCTTTTAGCAAATCAATGTGTTCTTATTTTTCCCTTGAAACACCTTATTTTCAACAGCATACTCCAGAGGAGGCCCATCACCACATGAGTCAACAAGGATGAAGAGAGGGGTGAGGGGTGAGGGGTGAAGTTGGGTGAAGGTGAGAGGTGAGAGGGTGAGAAATAGGGAGATGAGAAGATGAGAAGTAAGAATTTTAGAATTTGAGAAGTAAGAAACTGGAAAGCAGCAATGAATCGATATTCATCGATCGAATTCGAAGAATTGCAATGTAAACTTATTAGGCGATGTTACATGAAGAATCATTTAATTGGCTCTCTGAAGGAAGACGATATAACAAATGCGGGCACAATCATGCCTTATACAGTTTATTTACATCTCCACTCTTAACACCAACAAAGAAGTCCCGGGTATCCACGATCAGGCTGGCGTGTTGCAGGATGAAGGTTGGATCGTAAGCATCGTGATCGGTGGCTAGGAGGATGCAATCGGCCTGGGCCAGGGTGGTTTCAGTCAGCGGGGTGCTGGTCATGGTGTAGTTGTATTTGCGCACCGGGCGCAGAGTCGGGATGTGGGGATCATTATAGTTTACTTCCGCCCCCTTGTCCTGGAGCAGTTCCATGAGCTTGTATGACGGGGATTCCCGATCATCATCCACGTTTTTCTTGTAGGCCATCCCCATCAACAGAACCTTGGATCCCTTCAATGACTTACCGTGGTCGTTCAATGCCTCCATTACCCGTTGCACCACGAAATATGGCATGGATGTGTTGATCTCGCCGGCCAATTCGATGAAAAGGGTGGAGATATCGTATTCTCGGGCCTTGGAGGTGAGATAAAAGGGATCAATGGGAATACAGTGGCCACCCAGACCCGGGCCGGGATAAAAAGGCATGAAGCCGAAGGGCTTGGTGGCGGCGGCCCGGATCACCTCGTTGAGGTCGATGCCCATTCGCAGACAGAGAATCTTCAGCTCGTTGACCAAAGCGATGTTGACGCTGCGAAATATATTTTCCAGCAGCTTGGTCATCTCGGCGGCCTTGGTGGAATTGACCGGCACAAGTTGCTCGATGGCCCCTTGGTAGAGGGCGGTACCAACTTCCAGACAGGCCGGGGTGTGCCCACCGATCACCTTAGGGATATTACTGGGGTTGAAATTCTTGCTGCCTGGATCTTCCCGCTCCGGCGAATAGACCAGAAAAAAATTCTCGCCCACATTGAGCCCAGTTTTTACAACGCGCGGCAGCAGTTCTTCCTCGGTGGTACCGGGGTAGGTAGTGCTCTCCAGAGAAAGCACCTGGCCATGGCGAAGGTGGGGGGTCAAGGCATCAACGGTGCCGGTGACATAGGAAAGATCCGGTTCACGGTTTTTGTTGAGCGGGGTGGGTACGCATATAATCAGGGCGTCGGCTTCCGCTGAGCGGCTGAAATCAGCGGTGGCTTCAAAACCGGCCTGGCGGGCAGCGGCGATTTGCTCGGCCGGGATATGGGAGATATAGGTTTCCCCTGCGTTGAGCTTGTCTATCTTCTCGATATCTATATCAATACCCAGCACCTTGAAACCAACATTTTGAAAGCGCAACATCAGGGGCAGGCCCACATAGCCCAAGCCGATGATAGCGATGGTGGATTGGCGCGTGGTGAGGCGGTTTATCAGATTTTGGGCTATTTGCATGGTTATATCTTAGTTACTTTTGCCTATAAACAACAGCAGCAATAATGTTATACAGAGTTTCAGCTTGAAGTTAGGAGCCGTTAAGCAACTTGATACGATCCTGGGACAATGTTGTTTTTAACCTGGAGCTGAAGCATCTCGAGGAGCACCCTGACCTGGTCATCACCGCAGAAGGAATCAATAATCGCCTTAACCGGCCCCACCGCGCCCCTGGTTGACGAAATGGCGATCCATTTTGAGGAGTGTAGACAACCTACATGAATGCTTTTAGCAAATCAATGCATTGTCACTTTTACCTTAACACCCCCCTTATTTTCAACAGGATACTCCAGAGGAGGTCCATACCCAGATAAGTCAAGAAGGATGAAGAGAGGGGTGAGGGGTGAAGTTGGGTGAAGGTGAGAAGATGAGAAATAAGAAGTTGAGAAATAAGGATTTGCAATACTAAACTCCAACACTTGACACAGTAGACATATGGCTATATTATTTAGACAATTGTCAACAAGGAGGTTTTTATGCAATTAACACAAGTTGAACAAATTTTAGGCGGGAAAAAGATTCTTGGGCATAAGCTCGAAAACAAAATGGATCTGGTAGAGCTTGGAACTCTAGGTGTCACTAAAAATGCTGTATCACATTTAGCAGATTACCTATCCTTATCGTGGAAGCAAGTCGCCGAGCTACTCCCAGTAACAGAAAGAACTCTCCAAAGATATACGCTACAGCAACATTTCAACCCAACAGTCTCAGAACAAGTTCTGCATATTGCCGAAGTTCTTGCTAAAGGTACAGATATTTTCCACGAAAAAAGTAAATTAATATTGTGGCTAAATACACCACATAGAGTTTTCTCACGCAAAACACCTTTTTCAATGTTGAGATCTCGTTATGGCACAGAGTTAGTCTTAGAAGAATTAGGCCGCATAGAGTTTGGAGTTTATTCGTGATTAAGCTCTTTCGAATAGCTACTACTGAACATATCAGTGATACAAGTGGCACAGGAGCAAGGATTTATGGTGGTCGCTGGAACCATATAGGTTATCCAGCTATTTACGCTTCCGGGAGTCGTTCATTAGCAGCTCTTGAGTTTTTAGTACATGTACCCATGGCACTAGCACCTGAGAATCTAAGTATTGTTGAAATTCATATTAAGGAAAATGTTGATAGAGAATCAGTTAACGAAAGTCTATTGCCGTCAAATTGGCGTGATTACCCAGCACCCGAACAATTAGCAAATATTGGTACAAATTGGTTAAAATCAAAATCATCTTTACTACTTGATATCCCGTCAGCAATAGTTAACAAAGAAATCAACACTCTTATCAATCCATTGCATACAGATATTCAAAATATAGAATTCGTATCAATTGAGAAATTTTCATTCGACTCAAGACTTTTGCAGATTTAGAAGGGTGAGAGGTGAGAGGTGAGAAGAACAGCGGGGTCAGGCTTGCGATATTGGTGTTTGAAAGGATGCGACAATTACCCTGACACAGAGGGCTATTGCCGCAAACGTCCCTATTTTTCATATCAGTGCCTGCAACCCCTTGCGCTCCATAATATCCAGGAGTTTTTTAGACGCACCGGCTGGATGCTTGACCCCTTGCTCCCACTTGCGCACGGTTGACGGGCTGATATTAAAGAGACTGGCCAGGGCGGCCTGGCTCAGGCTGAATTTTTTTCTCAGCAAGGTGATCCTTTCCGGGCTATAGTCCTGCACTTCTGGAATGCACAACTTCTCAATGTTCTTCATGGTGATCTCGTCGACCAGCCCACTCTTATGCAGATCTCTGATCGTACCTGTAATTGATTTGGCTATGGAATCTCTCATGGCTGCACCTCAATAAAATCTCCATTGGTTATGGCTGTCTCCAGTTCCTGCTTTGTAAGGGCCAGCAAAATTTTCACAAATTCCTTGAAGGCCACCAGTTCTTTGCTGGACAAATTACCCTTTTCATTTTTGGCAAAGCCGTGAACAAAAATAGCCCGATCTCCCTTTTTGTAAAAAATGATCGTCCAGCCACTGCCGCTTTTACCCTGTCCTTTAAATCGAATTCTTTTCTTGTACAGATGACCACCTAAATTGGCCTCGTACTGACCGGCTCTCAACTCCTCCAGAGTCACGCGCAGTCCTGCCTCTGGTATATCCTGCCTGGCAGCCCAGCGCGAAAATTGACGAGTCATTAACCCCTTTCATGTCTCAACTATAACACCTGGTGTCACACTTTACAAGCCAACAGAGCTAAAGAAGTACATGGAGCTGGGAATCTGGGGACAGGCTTGCAATCTTGGTATTTGAGTGGGTGAGAGGTGAGAGGGTGAGAGGTGAGGGGTGAAGGGTGAGGGGTGAGAGGTGAGGGGTGAGAATTTTAGGAGTTGAGAAATAAGAAACTGGAAAGCAGCAAGGAATCGATATTATGATCGAATTCGCAGAACAGTTTACGCCATATGTTTGCACCAGCTAGTTACCCAAAATCATTTTCAGGCTCCTTCGACCTGGCCCCGTTATGAACTCCAGCCCTTAACTATGGCAGGGAAAGTGCCGCCTTCAGAAATTCTCGATTAAGCCGGGCAATATTACGAATGGACAACCCCTTCGGGCAGGCGGCTGCACATTCCCCCGCATTGCTGCAGTTTCCAAACCCCTCTGCATCCATGGCCTTCACCATATTAAGGGCCCGTTCCCTCCGTTCGGGATGCCCCTGGGGCAGTAATGCAAGTTGCGAGACCTTGCCGCTGACAAAGAGCATGGCCGCCGCATTGGGGCAG
>JAQIBE010000181.1 GCA_027859235.1 Desulfobulbaceae bacterium | reverse complement strand
ACCGCCTGCAGGAGTTTTTCGAGGCTGACTGTGGGTTTTCTCTCCATGGGCCGGGAATCGGTTTTGTCCATCTCGCAGACGCCGACGCAATCGACAATGATGAAATGGTCCTTGAACTTGGCATCCGGGGTGACCGACTGCAGATCGTTGCTGTTGATGATCCGGACGCCTCTGCCCTTCATCTGCTCGAAGAAGGAGCGTGAGCGGACGGCCCGCATGAACATGACGATTTCCAGCGGCTTGATATCGGTGCCGGTGGCGATCATATCGACGGTGACGGCGATGCGGGGATTGAAGCTGTTGCGGAAGGAGGCGATCAGCTGTTCGGGGGTGACGCCGGTGGTCTTGTAGGTGATCTTCTGGGCGAAATCGTTGCCCTTGCCGAACTCCTCGCGGATGATCTTGACGATATCCTCGGCGTGGCTATCGTCCTTGGCGAAGATCAGGGTCTTGGGGACATAGTCGCGGCCCGGGTAGATCTCGGTCAGCACCTTGTCTTTAAAGGTCCTGATGATCGTGCGGATCTGATCCACGGCCACCACATCGCGGTCGAGCTTATTGGGATCGTACTCGAAATCCTCTTCCAGCTTTTCCCAGCGGGTGGTGCGGGTCTCGCGGTCGCGCTTGTCGATATAGTAGCCGGACTCGACCTTGGAGCCTGCTTCGGTGATCTTGGTCTTGATCCGGTAGACATCGTAATTGACGTTGACGCCATCGGCCACGGCCCGTTCGTGATCGTATTCCATCACCAGGTTGCGATTGAAGAAGCCGAAGGTCTGTTTGGACGGGGTGGCGGTGAGGCCGATCAGGTGGGCGTCGAAATACTCCAGCACCTGCCGCCAGAGGTTGTAGATGGAGCGATGGCATTCATCGGTGATAATGAAATCAAAGGTGGAGATATCAATATTGGGGTTGTATTCTACGGGCGGGATTTCCTTGAACAGGCTGTCCAGACCTTGAGGTGATTGGTCCTCAGCCTCTTCGGGCAGCTCCTGGCCCCGGAGCATCGAGTAGAGCCGCTGGATGGTGCAAATACAGACCCGGGCCGTGGTATCGATGGTGTTTGAGGTGAGGCGCTGGACGATGAACTCCTCGCTGAACTTGTAATTGTTGTAGGGTGAGACGTATTGCTGGAACTCTTTTAAGGTCTGCTTGCCCAGGTTGCCACGATCGACCAGGAAGAGGACGCGCTTGGCCCCGGCAAACTTGATGAGTCGGTAGATGATCGAAATGGCGGTGAAGGTCTTGCCGCTGCCGGTGGCCATTTGGATGAGGGAGCGCGGACAGTCCTTGGCCAGGGATTTTTCAAGATTTTTGACAGCCTGGATCTGGGCAGGCCAGAAACCATCTTCGATAAGCTCCGGCATGTGGCGGAGGCGGCCCCTGAGAGTGGAGTGGAGGCTGAGATATTCGGGGGTGGCTTCGGCAGTTTTGGTGGCGATGTTCTCCGCTTCCGCGAAGATGTAATCCGGCTTATGAAAGGCAAAGACCTGGCGGGAACGAGGCGCGGGATCTAGGTTATTGGTGAAGCGGGTTTCGTCGCCGGTGGATTCGTAACAGAATGGTAGTGGGCGGCTCCAGGCCGGGAGACCATCGGGCAACCCCTTGGCGTATTTGTCGGATTGGGTTTCTACGCCGGTGAGGGTGGTGCCGGTTTTCTTGGCTTCGATAACGCCGGCGGCCTTGCCATCGACATAGAGAAGGTAATCGGCAAAGCCATGCCCCTGCTTCAATGGAAATTCACGGATCGCTACGCCCTTACCGGCAAAGATGTTGGTGTCCTTGACATCTTGGACCAGCCAACCTGCTTGAGTGAGGAGTTGATCTATTTTTTTTCGAGCGTGAATTTCGCAGGTCATATCTTCTGCAACACCTGTAGGTTAGTCGTCTAAGAATAGTTCAATATTATTGTCAGCATCTACGGTAAAGCCTAAAGATTTGTACCATGCTTTTAGCCTTGGGATATCCCCGCTTGCTTTTCCATTGATACGTTTCGCGCCTGTATTTCTACAGAACTCTATAATATGTTTCAGGAAATAAGTACCTATCCGTTTGCCTCTGTAATTCTTTTTTCCCAAAAGTTTTTTAAACAAGCGGGCAATATTTGAATTTGCTTGCGTATGATCGTAAAGATAGAGGTCCTCTAACTCTAATACACCATTATTATTTGATAATTTGGCATACCCTAAAGGACAATCCTGGTCGGTGATCCCAAACGTCAAGACGTCGCTGATCTCATCTGGATCATGGATTTCATATTTATTCATGTCAATCAATCACTAGACTTCGCCAAAGGCTTGCGTAAGTGCAATTCCGGGGACACCTTACTTAATCAATTATTATCGCCAAAGTTTCCTATTGGCCTGTGATCACGGATATAAAATGGCTCCGGCGCGATTCAGCTCCAGGTAACAATATTCGCCGTTTGCGACTGCAGGTCAAAAACGACCTTGGCCTGCCGGTTGCGCAGTTGCTGCATGACCTGACCGACTTTATTCTCCAGCGCCCCGTCGACATTGCCCCAATCGTTCCCGTCTCTCGTGACAAACTCCTGGATCATATTCTGCAACGTCTCCGGATCGAGCTGCTCGTAGGGGACTTCGACTCCTTCTTCGTGCGAACCGGCCGGTTTATTCTCTGACATGACTCTCCTCAACAAACAGGAATCCCCTGGTTTTCATAGCCAAACACTAAAATTCACAGCCGGGATAACCCTTGCAACCGCAAAATTCCTGCCCAGTCAATTGACCATATTTACAAAATAAATCAAGGGGATATGCTTAATAAAGTCCAAAGGGTCAGAGCAAAATCAACCCGGTTACATGTTGATTTTACTCTGCTTTTTTATTGATCTTCAGGTCTCATTTCTCGGCCAGATTACACTTTCCCGCATGGGGAATTGCAATCTCCTGGCGGATAAAGCCAAAGGCCTTATGGTCAAAGCGGATGATAAATCCACCCGGGGACTGGCCCCATTTACCGCTTCCATATTGTTTAGAGAAGGCATCGCATTCCACACCAAGATACAGGACCAGTTTCGTTTTTTTTATGTCGGTATCATCGCTATCCTTTTCCGGTAAATACTTTTCATGCTCAGAGGTCATAACCGCGCCATGTTCGTTGTATTCAACGAAATACCTGTCGCCGTCGGCGGAATACAGAGACGAGGCTGAGGTGTTCACGGGGATCAAACAGAGAAAAAAAGCCAACAAAGGTAGAAGTTTGTGCATCGAACCCTCCTCGGGATGGGATTACCTTTCAAAATTAATGCT
>JAQIBE010000178.1 GCA_027859235.1 Desulfobulbaceae bacterium | reverse complement strand
TCTTAATGTGGTTATGAAATGACGGCCTTTGCGATTGGGTTCTGTGGCACGGGCAATTTTGCCTAGCATATTTATGGCCTCAATCGGATAGTCCCCCATGGCCGATTCTTCGGAAAGCATGACGCAATCCGTGCCATCCAGAATGGCATTTGCAACATCCGTGGCCTCGGCCCGGGTGGGCCGGCGGTTGCGGGTCATGGATTCCAGCATTTGGGTGGCGGTGATCACGGGTTTGCCATAGAAGTTGGCCCGCGCCGTGATGAACTTCTGCACCACAGCGATTTCTTCAATGGGTATCTCAACCCCCAGGTCGCCCCGGGCCACCATGATGCCATCGGTGACCTGGAGGATTGCATCAATTTTTTCCCGGACACTTGAGCGTTCAATTTTGGCAATGATGAAGGGGTGATAGCCCAGATCTGTTGCCGCCTTACGTACATCAAGAATGTCCTGGGCATCATCCACAAAGGATTGACTGACGGCATCCACCCCCTGTTGCAAGGCAAAGGTCATACATTCCAAGTCGCGGGGGGTGAAGGCCGAGGTGCCGAGGTCAATGCCGGGAATATTCAACCCCTTACGGGAACGAAGTTCACCACCCATGATAATGGTGCAATGGATGTCCGGTCCCTGTACCTCCTTAACCCGTAACTGGATGAGCCCGTCACTGAGAAATAACGTGTCGCCGGGTTTCACCGCACCGGGCAAGTTCTTCATGGATATGGAGACCTTATGGACGTCTCCAGCACAGTCGTCAGCGCTGAGAATGAAGGATTCCCCCTGTTCAAGGTGAACCGGTTCATGGGCAATGTTGCCAATGCGCATTTTGGGGCCGGGAAGATCAGCCATGATCGCTACCCGTTGCCCTATGGTTTTAGAGGCCTTACGTATTTTCTTGATGACTTCCGCATGGCTGGCAAAGGTGCCGTGGGAAAAGTTTAGCCTGGCGACATTCATCCCAGCGGCAATCATCTGGTGGATTGTTTCAAGAGAATCCGTGGCCGGGCCAATGGTGCAGACGAGTTTTGTTTTATGGGTTGGCAGGGTTTGCATGGGTGAGAGTCCGAAGGGTTCGCGAGGATTTTTGTGGTAATGGTGAATTGCTGGCTGCAGCCACAGGGCATGAGACTATCTGCCAGGGATCAATTCATCCATCCGGTTGGATGTGCTGCAGGGTTTGCGTGGCGATCTCAAGCTCCTCATTGGTGGGGATGACCAGTATCTTCATACTGCTTGCCTTGCTTTGGATTTCCATAATTTGCGGTGAGAGTGTCCCGGCGCTCCCGCTCCCGGCGCTAGCGCTCCTGTTTTTTGCCGAATCGATAGCTATGCCGATATTTTCCATGTCCTGGCAGGAGCGGGCTCTGACAAGGGGGGAATTTTCACCAATACCGCCGGTGAAAATAAGGACATCCGCGCCGTTTAACGCCGCAAGATAGGAACCAATGTATTTTTTGATGCGATAACAGAACACCGACAGGGCAAGCTCGGCCCGGCCATCACCCGCTCCGGCCTGTTTAATAATGGTACGCATGTCATTTTCCCCGCAGATCCCCTTCAGGCCGCTTTCTTTATTCAGCAGATCATCAAGCTCCTGCATGGACCGGCCTGTTTCCCGGGCCAGATAAAAGAGGATGCCGGCGTCAATATCGCCGCATCTGGTTCCCATGACAAGTCCTTCCAGAGGGGTCATGCCCATGGAGGTGTCGATGGATCTGCCGTTGAGTATGGCGGTACAACTCGCCCCGTTACCAAGGTGCAGGGAGATAATTTTGAGTTCATCTATGTTTTTGCCAAGATGGAGAGCCGCTTGTTTTGCCACGTAATAATGGGATGTGCCGTGGAATCCATAGCGCCTGACGCGATTTTTCTCATAGAGCTCATAGGGGAGGCCGTAGGTGTAGGCGTGGGCTGGAAGGGTTTGGTGGAAGGCGGTATCAAAGACGGCAACCTGTGGCACCAGGGGGGCTTTTTCCCGGGCAACTCTGATACCCATGAGGTTGGCTGGATTATGCAGGGGTGCAAGGGGAGTGAGGTCTTCTATAATTTTGCTGACATGCTCATTAATAAGAGCTGGCTGCTGGAACCGTTCGCCGCCATGGACAACGCGGTGACCGATGCCTGCTAGAGATTTTAGCCCGGAGAGACACCTGTTTTCTTTGAGTAAGGTTATCATGGTGGTAATGGCCTGGCGGTGATCATGTACAGGCTGGTCTGCGGTGATGGTGTGGGCTGTATTGTTTTTGAGAAATTTCATGCGGGTCACGGACTGAGACTCGCCAATCTGCTCCACCAGACCTGTGGCCAGGGTGTGCATAGTTGTCATATCAAACAGCTGGAATTTAAGGGATGAACTGCCGGAATTAAGCACCAGAATTTTCATGGGCTATTGCAACCCCTGAGCCTGGACAGCGGTAATTGCCACGGTGTTGATAATCTCGGCCACCAGGCAGCCGCGGCTGAGATCATTGACCGGTTTATTTAAGCCCTGGAGTATGGGGCCGATAGCCACCGCCCCTGCTGAGCGCTGCACCGCCTTGTAGGTGTTGTTGCCCGTGTTGAGGTCAGGAAAGATGAACACCGTAGCCTGGCCCGCCACCTTATTGTCCAGTAATTTTGTTTTGGCCACTTCCGGTGAAATGGCGGCATCGTATTGGATGGGGCCGGCAATGAGGAGATCCGGCCGTTTTGCCTGGGCAATGCGGGTGGCTTCGCGAACCTTGTCCACATCCTTGCCTGTTCCAGATACCCCTGTGGAGTATGAGAGCATGGCCACCCGCGGCTCCACCCCGAACATTCTTGCGGTTTCCGCTGAAGAAATAGCAATCTCAGCCAGCTGTTCCGCATTGGGGTCAGGGTTCACCGCACAATCTCCATACACCAGAACCTTGGTGTCAAAACACATGATGAAGACGGATGAGACCACTGAGATCCCGGGGGAGGTTTTGATGATCTGCAGGGCCGGGCGAATGGTGTCACCCGTGGTGTGGATAGCCCCTGAGACCATGCCGTCCGCATGTCCCTTATGCACCATCATGGTGCCGAAATAGGAGACATCCAGCATGGCGTCAGCGGCCCCCTCCATGGTGAGACCTTTGTGGCGGCGGAGTTCAAATAGTTTAGTGGTGTACTCTTCCAGGTATTCCGAGTCCGCTGGATTAATGATGGTGGCGTGCTCAAGGTTCAAACCTAAACTGGCACAGCTCATTTTTATTTCTGTCGGGTTGCCGAGCAGGGTAATGTCAACCACCTGACGATTTAAAAGGATATCTGCTGCGCGAAGAATTCGTTCATCACTTGCCTCGGGCAGGACAATGTGCATTCGTTGGGACTTGGCCTGCTTAAATAAACCATGTTCAAACATGATGGGGGTGATGGAGGTGGGGATGGAAATATCCGCCTGCCTGATAATGGTATCGGTGTCAATATGGGTTTCAAAGAGACCAAGACCTTTGGCGATCTTACGTTTATTGTCCGGCCGAATCACCACGGGGATTGATTCGGCAATCTTGGTTGCTCTATATGTTCCCTGGGGAACGGAAAGAATGGGGATTGGCATCTCCATTCCCTCTAGAAGTCGCAGCATGTTTTTTTCAGGGGTAAAACCGCCTGTGAGGAGGATGCCGGCAATATTCGGATAATTGGGGGATGATAAGGTGGAGATGGAAGCGAGGATGATGTCGGCCCGGTCGCCGCCAACAATGATGAGATCTCCGTCCTGAATATAGTTGAGAAAATGTTCCACAGTCATGGTGGCAATTTTGAACTGTCTTACCGGCCGGTACAGGTCATTTTTTGAGCCCAGAATGATGGATGCTTTAAGCCCTTGCTGGATATCGGCAAGGGTTGGTTTATTCAGTTCACTGTCCTCCGGTAAAAGAAAGACCGGCGGGGTGGCGGTGAGGTGGAGGTCATCGAGCTCAAGAGAGTTATGGGCGCCAGTGGAGAGGCGATTCACAAAGGTTGCAAAATGAGTGCATCCTGCCGACTTGATGGAGTTTTTGCTGATCCTTATTTCTTCATGGATGTCACGGGCATCAAGGCCCACACCGCTTATGACCCCGATAAAGGGACAGCTCAGGTGGTTGGCAAGTTCAAGGTTGATGTCGCTGTCAAAGGAGGAGAGAAAGCCTGAGTTGTTTAATCCTTCACAGAGGACAAAGTCGAATTTTTGTTGCAGGTCACTGAACTTGACAATGAGCTGTTCATAAAACTCTTTGATTCTCCCTTCGGAAATCAGGGTTTTCACGGCTTCAACCTCAAACCCGTAACACTCCTCATAGCTCATGTCGGGACAGTATTTATCCCGAATAAGGTTGATGTCGTTGTCTGTGCCCTGGCTCTCATCAATAACAGGCCGGAAGAATCCCAACCGTTCAATATTCCTGGAGAGAATTTCCATCATGCCCATGGTGACAAGAAGTTTGCCTGCTGCGGGCTCCATGGACGCGATATA
>JAQIBE010000151.1 GCA_027859235.1 Desulfobulbaceae bacterium | reverse complement strand
TCCTGGAGTATCGAGACACAGTACAGCCCGCCATGATCCTCACCAGCCATTACATGGAAGACATTGAACAGCTGTGTAAACGGGTGGTCATTCTCCTCAATGGTCAGTTTGTCTTTGACGGCCCCCTGCAGGATGTGGTGAAGATATTTTCAACCCATAAGATTATCACGCTGAAGTTACACCAGCCCGGTCCATTTCCGCAACTCGGCCCGGGGCTTGACCTCATTGAGGACAATGGCGATGAGCTTAAATTTAAAGTCATGGCCGAAGAGGTCGGCGCGGTCTCCCAACATCTCCTCTCCAGAATTAGCGGGGCCGATCTTTCCGTGGGGGAGGTCAATGTCTCTGATGTGATTGAGTCACTTTTTCAAGATTCTCTGTAGGGTATCTTGAAAAACTAGCTATTTCGGAGTCTACGCTTACCTGTTTGAGAACAAGAAGCGGTGAAAATAAAAAACGCAGCATATTGGTCATATGCGAGTATTTTTCTTTTTACAGTGACGCCGTAATCGGACAAAAGAGCAGTTTTGCAAGGTGACCTTAAGTAGTTAATGATACTTTAAAACAAAAAAAGTTCCACTCTAACTTTTAACTTCCAGGTTTTGACTGGAACGGAGTCCAAAGGCTGCAACCACATTTTCGGCCTGCCTGCGGGCAGAAAGATCCGCCTGTAATACGGTTTCAATGTCATTAATGTCCTGCCGGGTGTGGCGCTCCAGACACTCAGCCACAACAAACCCTATTTCCGGAAAGCGTATTCTGCCGTTTAAAAAGGCCTCAACCGCAATCTCATTGGCTCCATTCAAAACCGCAGGTAATGTTCCTCCCTGTTTGCAGGCCTGATAGGCCAGCTTTAAGGCTGGAAACCGTTTAATGTCCGGTTTAGAAAAGGAGAGGTCGCGCGCCTCTGGCAAATTTAATCTGGGCAGATTAATCCGCAGACGTTCCGGGTAGGCAAGGGCATAGGCAATGGGAATGCGCATATCCGGCACCCCCATCTGTGAGATGACAGAGCCGTCAATGAATTCCACCATGGAGTGGACAATGGACTGGGGGTGGACCAGGACTTCAATATCTTCAATGTCAATATCAAAGAGGTATTTGGCCTCAATCACTTCAAGGCCCTTATTCATGAGGCTTGCCGAATCAATGGATATCTTCCGCCCCATGGACCAGTTTGGATGGGCCAGAGCCTCTTCTATGCTGACATCCC
The DNA here is from genome assembly GCA_027859235.1 of Desulfobulbaceae bacterium. Classification (GTDB taxonomy): domain Bacteria; phylum Desulfobacterota; class Desulfobulbia; order Desulfobulbales; family SURF-16; genus JAJRUT01. The sequence continues at coordinate 3,215 of JAQIBE010000151.1, read as the reverse complement.
ATAACTCCTCAAGGGGCTTGTCCCGGAAGGGCCCGCCTGATGCGGTGAGGATGATCTTATGTACATCCTGCCGCCTGCCTGCGTTAAGGGCTTGGAAAATAGCGTTATGCTCACTGTCAATGGGTAGAATGGCAACGTTATTATCCCGTGCGGCCTGCATGATCAGGTCGCCTGCCATGACCAGGGTCTCTTTATTGGCAAGGCCGATGGTTTTACCCGCTTCAATACCCCGCAGGGTGGGGAGGAGACCCGCCGCGCCGACAATGGCAGAAACAACAATATCCGCAGAGTCTAATGTCGCAACCTTGATATTGCCTTCACGCCCGGTGTGGATCCTGTTCGCCCATTTGCGACCAAGCATACCCGCGAGATCCCTGGCCAGTTCTTCGCTGGCAACACTGACGATCTCGGGTTCAAATTCCTCAATCTGGTCACGCAGGAGGTTGATATTGCGACCGGCGGCAAGGCCGGTAATCTGAAATTTTCCAGGGAATTTCCTGACAATATCCAGGGTGTTGGTGCCAATGGATCCTGTTGAACCAAGAAGTGAAATGCGCTGAGTTATAGGCATAAAAAGAAAACTTATAAGAGGTTAAAGTATAAAATATAATAAAATACAGGACCGCAGAAGAGGAGGGAGTCAATGCGGTCAAGGCAACCGCCGTGGCCGGGAAGGATATGGCCTGAATCCTTGGTATTTGTCCCGCGTTTTATAATGGATTCAGAGAGATCCCCCCCCACGCCAATGACCGACAGGAATGTCGCTATGAGCGCGATCTTGACAAGGTTTATTTCAGGAAAGAGGAGCATCGTCACCAGGACTCCGCCAATACTTCCACAGATGATACCGCCAATGAATCCTTCAATGGTCTTTCCCGGACTGATATGGGGACAGAGTTTATGTCTGCCCATTGATTTTCCTATAAAGTAAGCACCGGAGTCTGAGCATGTGGTGATCAGGGTCAAGGCCAATAACCAGTGGGGCCCCTGGTCAATGGCGGCAATAAGGATGATGTGACCAAGGAGAAAACTGCAGTAGAATAGACCAAAAATAAAACGCAGGGAGAGTTCAAAGGGAGCCGGGCTGAGCTTTGCGCCATAGAGCAGCATGGTGAAGAGGCTTATCCCCCCAATGATCATTCCAACGTTGAGAGTGGCTGGGGCAGGGGTGTAGAGACAGAGAAGGGGCAGGGTGCAGCAGGCCGTGGCAAAGAGGATGAACTTCCTGCTACTGCCACGCAGTACCATGGAGAAGTATTCATGGATGCAGATCGCGCCAATGATCGTCATGGCTCCCCAGATGAGGGGATATGTGCCGAAGTAGAGCAAGGCAACCCAGAGTGGCCCTACGATGAGTGCTGTGATGAATCGGGTGATCATGGATGAACCTGTTCCCCAGTTTTGCCAAAGCGGCGCTGGCGCTTCTGAAAGTCGGCAAGGGCTTTGTGTAATTCATTCTTGGTGAACTCGGGCCATGGAACCTTGGTAAAATAGATTTCCGAGTAGGATGATTGCCAGAGGAGAAAGTTTGACAGCCTCTCTTCGCCACCGGTGCGAATAACAAGATCTGGATCGCGCAGCCCTGCGGTGAAGAGGTGTTCATCCACGGTTTCTGCACATATGTCGTCCGGGCTGAGTGTGCCGTCCATGCATTTCCTGCTGATAGCTTGCATGGCCTGCACCATCTCATCGCGGCCGCCGTAGCTGAGGGCAAGATTCAGGATGAGCTTGGTGTTCTGTTTTGTGGTGTCGATGGTGGTGCGGAGGACATCCTGAACATCCTCTGGCAGGGCATGCATATTGCCAATGCAGCGGAGTTGAATACCGTTTTCCACCATGTTATCGAGGCCACTCTGCAGGAATTTTTTGAGAAGACCCATGAGGCCTGAGACTTCATCCTTGGGGCGGTTCCAGTTCTCCGTGGAAAAGGCATAAAGGGTTAAGACCTCGATCCCCGACTCCTGGGCTCCTTCGACAATATTCTGTACCGCTTTGACCCCTTCCCGGTGTCCCATGATGCGCATGAGACCTCTGGCCTGGGCCCAGCGCCCATTCCCATCCATGATGATGGCGACATGCTTGGGGATGTTTGTGGTCTCTGGCTGCATGGGGTCTTTTCAGGTTAGGTGTTTATTGCAGGGCAACGGCTCGTTATACAGCCATCACTTCGATTTCTTTTTGGACCAGGGAGTCATCAATTATTTTGATATAGCTGTCGGTTTCTTTCTGGGCTTCGTCCTGATGTTTGAAGAGATCATCCTCTGACATCTCTTTATCTTTTTTCATCTTTTTCAACTGATCAATGGCCTCTCTGCGTGAGTTGCGAATATTAACCCGGTACTCTTCGCAGGTCTTTTTAACCTGTTTAACTAAATCCTTGCGACGTTCCTCAGTGAGCTGGGGAATGGAGATCCGGATGATCTTGCCGTCACTGGCCGGGGTCAGGCCGATGTTTGATTTTAAGATCGCTTTCTCAACAGATGGAAGAACCTGCGGATCCCACGGTTGGATGACAATGAGTCGCGATTCAGGGGTGGTTAATGTCGCAACCTGATTTAGCGGGCTTAAGGCCCCATAGGAGTCAACCATAATGCCGTCGAGGAGGGAGAGAGAGGCCCTGCCGGTACGCACCTTGCTCAGATCCTTACGGAAGGATTCCATGGATTTTTCCATTTTCTCAGACATTTCTAATAGAATTTCATCACTCATTCTGTATCTCCTTTTATTACGGTTCCGACCACTTCACCACAAATGGCCTTTTTGATATTGCCCGGGATGTTGAGGTCAAAAACTAAGATCTTTTTGTTGTTATCCATAGCCAGTGAGATGGCTGCCGCATCCATAACCTTCAGCCGTTTCTGCAAGACTTCAGCAAAGGATAATTCCTCAAACTTCAGCGCATCAGTATGCAGCATGGGGTCTTTATCATAAACACCATCGACCTTGGTGGCCTTGCAGACTATCTCAGCCCCTATTTCAAGTCCGCGGAGAACACCTGCGGTATCCGTGGTGAAAAAGGGATTTCCTGTACCTGCTCCGAAAATAACAGCCACGCCCTTATCAAGGTATTTTTTGGCGGCAAAATGGGAGAAGGACTCGCATACAGAGGGCATATCAATGGCCGAGAGGACCTCTGTGGGAATACCTTCCTTCTCCAGGGCATCTTTCAGGGCCAATGAATTCAACATGGTGGCCAGCATGCCCATGTTGTCGGC
>JAQIBE010000144.1 GCA_027859235.1 Desulfobulbaceae bacterium | reverse complement strand
GAGAACGGCGGAAGACGCTGCCCCCCAAGGTTGATTTCTGGGATTTTGACTGCCGATATGGGGTTGATGAGGCAAGCAGCGAGGTTATTCATGTGTCCGCCATTAATAAATACATTTCTCAGGCCGAATCAGAACAGCTCGAATCCTTTTATTTGGAAATCCTGGTAAAACCTGGGTATCGAACCCCGAAACCTAAAAAAGATTAAAGGTGATCAGACGCCCTTTTTCTCAAGATCCTCGCGTTGATGATGAAATAAATATCATCAATCTGGGAAAATAATGTTGGAATGTGTTGAGTATATGTTTAACCTAATACATTACTTAAGTAGGGGTTGTAAGATGGTTACACCCCAAATTAACTACTGAAAATTACGATGGCACCGCCTGGTTAGATAGATTATGGATCATAAAGAGTTGGATCTTGCGACGATTAAAGAACACGTTCTCGTGGTTGACGATGATATAGGTGTGCTCAATATCATTACCCGTCAGCTGTCAGGATTCGGCCTGCAGGCGGATCAGGCCGAAAACGGCAGGGAGGCTGTGGCCCTCCTGCAAAAAAAGCACTATGGTCTGGTTGTCACCGATATTGTCATGCCTGAGATGGATGGTATGGAGTTATTGCTCCATATCAGATCCTATTACCCCCAGGTGGATGTACTGGTTGTTTCAGGCTACAGTGCAATCTATAAATTCACAGACCTTGTTAGTGCTGGTGCGACTGATTTCATCGCAAAACCCTTTGACGGGAATGAGCTGAAGGCAAAGCTGCAGCGTATTTTCCGTGAGCGCTTACTCCTTGCTGAATTGATCCACAGCAAGGAAAAGGAAAAGACATTTTTCCTGAATATTGTTGAATCCTTAGCCATCTCCCTGGATGGAAAAGATGAATACACCCTCGGTCATTCCAAACGGGTGACCAATCTCGCGCTGCAGTTGGCAGAATATGCAACAGAGGAGGAAGTCGATTTTGAGTTGCTGCGGCTGTGCGGAGTGCTCCATGATATTGGTAAAATAGGTGTCCCTGATAACATCTTAGGCAAGGTCGACAAACTTTCTGACGAAGAATTTGTCATTGTTAAAAAACATCCGGAGCTGAGTTCCCAGATTTTAAAACCCATGGAGTCCGACCTGCGAATAGCCGCGATTGCAAAGATCATTCACCATCACCATGAACGGTATGACGGCAAGGGGTACCCCGACGGGTTAAAGGGCAAAGAAATCCCCTATCTGTCGCGGATCCTCACCGTTGCTGACAGTTACGACGCCATGACCTCAGACCGACCCTATCGAACGGGTATGGGTATCAACAAAGCCATCGAGGAGATACGCAAGAACAGCGGTTCCCAGTTTGACCCGCTGTTAGCGGAAGAATTTATTAGTTTCATGGAAAAATACGCTGATTCTGATCCCTGTCCCTCCCTTGATACCTGTTCTGTCTTTTCAGGAATAACACGACATCTGATTTCTAAAGCATATGAGATGCAATACTGCCGCGCCAATTTCGAGGCCTGTGCCCGTTATAAAATCAAAAATAAAAAAGAACGGCCTGATGATTTACTCCCGGACGGCAGTATTCTCTTGGAATAATAATCCTGGAGTCATCTCATAGGTTATGAGGGAATATCCCGTTCCATGGCTTGAAACGCCGTGATAAATTTTTTGTCGATATAATCCTTGATCTTAAAGGCCAGACCGCCGCCAAAGATCAAAAACCATTTGCAGAAAATCCCTTCATTATTTCCGAGATTATAGATCAGCAAGTAGGAGCCACCCGGTTCAAAACTCTGCAGTTCCTGATCCTCAAGGGTTGCCATGAGGTTATGGTAGAGTATCGGGTTCTGCCGGACCGCATAGACGCCGACCTTGTCCAGGGGCTGGGGCTTGAAATAAATACAATCGCCTCCGCCAAAGATGTTGGGGTATTTGGTGGACTGGAGCTGATGATTCACCAGCAACCCTCCATCCGGACCGACGGGGAGACCCGACTTGCCAAAGATGGGCGAGGGCTTTACGCCGACGGCCGGGAAGATAATATCGGCCGGGTGACTGGTTCCGTCTTTCAGGGTTATTCTGCCCGGCTCAATCGTTTCAACATAGGTGCCTTCAACAATCCGGACGCCCCGTCTGGTGAGTGATGCCCGGGCCAGTTTTCTGATTTTCGCAGGTTTTCCGGCAAGAAGGGTCCGGCCGGCATAGATCGTAATCCTGGGCTCATGGATATCGTTCCATTTGCCCAGCTGCTGGACATTCCCCGCGATCTCAATGGATGACGGGCCGCCGCCGACAACGGCAACATGGATGGGTTTGTCCTGACTGAGGGCGAGGATTTTTTTCTGGGCCTTGAGCAGGCTTTCAATGGGTTTTGCGGTGAAGATTGCCGAACTTTCTGTTGATATGGTATCTCTGGGGACATAGGAGCCGGCATTGCATGAGAGGACATCATAACAGATCTCTTCCTGTGAATCCTGCAGATAGACAATCTGTCCATCCGGGTCAATGGTCACGGCCTTGTCCTTGATGAACCGTCCCCCCTTGGACTCGACAACCTTGCGGGTCGCAAAACGGATATCATCCGGATGGTAGGTCCCGCCCAGCATCCCGGGCCCCATGCCTGAATAATAATGATAGTCAGAGGGCTGGATGACCGTGACCTCATAGCCTTTTTCGGTGAAATGGTGCAGGTTGGCCAGGGTCACCATATGGGCGTGACCGCCGCCGATAAGGACCAGTCGTTTTGGTGTCATAATGTCATCCTTTCAGGGCTGATTGTTCGCCGGGGAACGGGTTGCATGGAGCAGGGTTACGCCATCTCATCAATGTGTTTTGCCAGTTGCGCAATATGGGACCGCTCTTCACGGGCGATCTGTTTCAGGATGTCCCTGATTGCGGTGTCGGTTGTCTGATCTGCTCCGCGTTCGTACAGGTCGAGGGCCTGCCCCTCAATGGACATGGCCAGCCCTAAGATATCCTGTTCCTGTTCCAGATCAGGGTTGAAACGGAGTAAATACTCCGTCGTGGTCAGCCCGCCCTCCATGGCCGGCTGCACAAGTTTTGTTTCAAAATCTGTTCTGGAGAGTTCCGTGCCGGAGACCTGTTTATAGAGGGCAACAAGCTGTTGCTGGTGGAGAATTTCAATATCGGCAAGCCTGGTAAACAGACTTTTTGAGCCGAGAGATGAAACCTGGGCCGCCATTTCAAGATAAAATTCCCGCAATCCCTGCTCGAGTCCATAGCCGATGATAATGGTCTGCTCAGAGGTTTCTGCACCGGTGAACAGGTCAAGGCCAAGCTCCGGCGGGCCGATGGCGGTTTCATTCTGCCACGCCTTCATGCCGCCGCTGAGATTATAGATGCGTTTGAATCCTTTTCCCGCCATCATCTGCGCAGCAACACGGCTGCGGCCACCAATGGCTCAGTACACCACCACAGGCTTTTCAGGGTCAAGTTCATCCAGTCGTGTGTCCAGCTGGCCCATGGGGATGAGTTTGGTGCCGGGGATGTGGGCGGCTTCATATTCCTGTGGTTGGCGGACATCGAGAAAGGTGACGTTGTCCGCACCTTCGTCGACGACCAGTTGTTTGGCCTCACTGCCGTTTATGGAGGTGACCGGGGTGAAAAATTGTTTCCACAGCATAAAAAAAATCCTCTAAAAAAATGACGGCTTTTGGGGGGGCGGCTCAGTCATGCTCCCCCCAAAGCGTTAAGGGTTTTAGTCAAAGGCCTGATCGGTCTTCCATTCCTTCCACACCTTGCCTACTAAATTAATGCCCGGCTTCAGGGTCTTCTTGCCGGGTTTCCAGCCGGAAGGGGTTGCCTCCCCGCCTTCTGTTTCGCGTACCAGCTGGAAGGCCTGAATCTGGCGAATGGACTCATTGACATTACGGCCCACAGGGGGAGTCAGAACCTCATATCCCTGCACCACACCATCAGGATCAATAATGAAACGTCCACGGGCTTCCACCCCGGCGTTATCGTCATAGACTCCGTATACCCGGCCGACCTTACCGCCGGCATCAGAGAGCATGGGGTAGGGGATGCCGCCGTCAACCATCTTGCTCAACTCATGCTCCTCCCACATTTTATGGACAAACATGGAATCAACAGACATGGAGAGCACTTCAACACCAAGTTCTTGGAACGCAGAATATTTTTCAGCGACCGCTGAAATTTCCGTTGCTCAGACAAAGGTGAA
>JAQIBE010000104.1 GCA_027859235.1 Desulfobulbaceae bacterium | reverse complement strand
ACGGTGTGCGCGGCAGGCACAGGTTCGTTTTTAGATCAGCAGGCAGGACGGCTGGGGGTACGCGTGGAAGATATGGGGGCAATGGCCGTGGAGTCAGAGGATCCGGCCACCATTTCCGGACGGTGCACCGTCTTTGCCGAAACCGACATGATCCATAAACAACAGATTGGCGTCCCAGGAAATGATATTATTGCCGGGTTATGCAAATCATTGGTGCGTAATTATCTGGCCACGGTGGGCCGCGGCAAGCAGATCCTTGGACCGGTTTTTTTTCAGGGAGGCGTTGCCGCCAATAGAGGCATTGTCAGAGAGTTTGAAAAACAGCTAAAACTTCCCGTACAGGTATCAGAACATTTTGGCGTCGCCGGGGCCTATGGCGCGGCAATCTATGCCCAGAGACGAGGACCTTCTGAAAATACCTTTACCGGCTTTGATATCCTGGAGAGGGACTACAGGGTAAAGACCTTTACCTGCCGGAAATGTGAAGAGGAGTGCACAGTACTGCAACTCATGCGTGAGGGGAAGCTGGTAAGCTTCTGGAATGACCGCTGCGGCCGTTATTCCAATGGATAACTGCAGCAATTGGAGTAACTGGGGTGTTAAGAATGTTGACCAGGTAAGCGTAGACACCGGGTAAGCGCAGACTCCGTTATAGCAAGTTCTTTACAGCCCCTTATGCAGCTCTGGACATCTCGTTACCCATGTTTAAACATGACGTCCGGCTGCATATCCATCAAGCAATGGCTTGGAATTTTTCTTGCACGGTCGGAAAGAGAGCCATATCGGTATGGGGCAGGAAGAGGGCTGCCATATAATAATTCATGAACTCGGTATTCTCAGCAAGCTCCATATTGGTGATAAGCTTACTCACCTCGGTACGCTCACGAAAACGCTTGGTGTCATCAAGGCTGATTTGCGCCCCAAGCAACGAGGCGTTACCAAGATAGTAAAACTTTTCACGGTCAACATCGGGCAGTAAACCAATACAGATGGCGCGCTCAAGGTCAATATAGGCGCCGAAATTTCCAGCAAGAATAACCCGGTCCAGATCAGCAAAGGTCAGCCCCACCGATTCCAGGAGTGTCTGATACCCCGCATACATCGCGCCCTTTGCCCGGAGGAGGTTTTCAATATCAACCTCTGTAATGACAATATCCTCACCCACCAGGGTGTCCTGCTCCCAGGCGAGGACATACTCATAGCCGTCAACCGAGGCCCGCAGACGGGGATGATCAATACTGCGCTTAAACTTCCCCTGCTGATCAATCACCCCGGCCTCCAGGAGTTCAGAAACAATGGAGATAAGACCTGAACCGCAGATCCCCCGTGGCTTGGTGCGCTCAACAGTGATAATCATCGGCTCATAGGTGTCGGGACTCATGTGAAAATTTTCAATGGCACCGGCTGAGGCGCGCATACCGAACTTAATACCACCCCCCTCAAAGGCCGGACCGGCAGAACAGGCGGAACACATCATCCAGTCCTTATTGCCCACAACAATTTCACCATTGGTGCCGATATCAATAAAGAGGGTCACCTGCTCCGACTTATGCATCTGGCAGGCATGGACACCGGCAACAATATCACCGCCGACATAACTGGCCACAGCGGGATAGAGGAAGAGACGCACCGAGGGATGGGCATAGACACCGAGATCTGCCGCCCGGGTCAAGGGAAACTGGCTGCAGGTCGGCACATAGGGTGCTTCACGTACATATTTAGGATCAATACCAAGGAGGAGATGACTCATAACCGTATTCCCAGCCGTCATGATATAGGAAATATCCGAGGGAGAAATAATCATCTCTTTGCACACCTTTTCAATGATCTCATTGATGGTGTACACCACCTTCTTCTGCAAGGTATCCAGGCCACCCGGGCGCTGGGAATAGATCATCCGGGCGATGACATCTTCACCATAGGCAATCTGGGCATTATAGGCCGAAGCCTCAGCCATGACCTTACCCGAGTTGAGATCCATCAAGATACCGCCCACAGTGGTGGTGCCGATATCAAGGGCCAACCCGTATAATTTATCGGTTGTATCCCCCGGTTCAATGGCAATAATACGATCCGGCTCACGCTGGCGCTTACCCCGCAGGAGGATAACGGTTATTTCCCAATCATTCTCACGCAGAAGGCCGGCCAACTCCCGCAGGAGTTCGGGATGGTCATAGGTGGGCTCTTTACAATCAAAACAACCCTTCTTGATGCCACGGAGAAGACGGGCCAAATCAGATATATTATCATCGATGGTGGGCCGAGGCAGCTTCAGAAACCGCTTTTCCACCGGCGGATCTACATCCCACTCGCCGATAATATCCCCTAAGGATCGGGCTGAAATAGAACGGGTGGTCTTGGGTTTGCGTTTATGAATTTTACCATCCTGGCCTTTCTCCAGAGGGACTTCAACCACAAGATCTGTTGCCACATCCACCCTACAGGCCAGACGCCAGCCATCCTGCAGCTCCTCTTTTTTGAGCATATGGCTATCAGCAGCAGGGGCATCACCCTGTGTAATACGCACCTTACATTTGCCGCAGACCCCGTCACCACCACAATAGGCAGGGACATACACCCCGGCATTGGCAGCAACGGCAAGCAGGTTTTCACCCTCTTCCACAGTGACAGTGACATTATCTGGCAGAAATTGAACGATTTTAGTCATGATGATGATGTGTCCTCAAATGAATCTCCTACGTATTAGTTCCATCACGATTTCTTACCATAAAAGCCTGGGATAAGCGAGCAAAGAGAGACATCTACTCCACCGTTACAGATTTTGCCAGATTTCGGGGCTGATCAACATCACAGCCCCGCAACCGGGCAATATGATAGGAGAGGATCTGGAGCGGAATCGTATACAGAATGGGTTGCATTTCCGGATGCACAGTGGGCAGAAAGATGCAGTCATCCGCAATTTCAGCAAGATCTCCATTGTCATGATGCCCCACCAGAATGAGACGGCCATGGCGGGCCTTCACCTCCTCGACATTGGATATAACCTTCGAATACACCTCATTCGGCGGGGTCAGGGCAAGCACAGGCATGTCCTTATCAATGAGGGCAATGGGCCCATGCTTGAGCTCACCGGCAGCATACCCTTCCGCATGGATATAGGAAATCTCCTTGAGTTTCAGCGCCCCTTCAAGGGCAATGGGAAAGTGAATACCCCGGCCAAGGTAGAGAAAATCACGGCTGTCAACGAATTCTTCCGCCAAAACCTCAAGCTCGTCATGTAACCGGGGCAACTCCTGTTCGATGATTCCTGGAAGTTCCAGAAGCCCCTGGCCAAGTTCCCGGGCAACCGCAGGCTCAATACTCTGCCGCACCTGACCCATGTACATGGTAAGGAGAAATAAGGCCGCCAGCTGACTGGTGAAGGCCTTGGTGGAGGCCACGCCAATTTCAGGGCCGGCATGGGTATAAATAGTGCCGTGGGATTCACGGGTGATGGTTGAGCCAAGGACATTACAGATGGAAATAACCTTGGCCCCAAGTTCCTTGGCCAGACGGAGGCCGGCCAGGGTATCAGCCGTTTCACCTGATTGGGAAATCGGGATGACCATCACATGCTCATCAAGGAGCAAGGTGCGATAGCGAAACTCCGAGGCAATATCAACCTCCACTGGAATGCGCACCCATTTTTCCAGCCAATATTTGGCCACCAAGGCCGCGTGCCACGATGTGCCGCAGGCCACGAGGAAAATCCGTTTTATTGACTGCAACTCACCATCAGACAGACCAATCTCCGGCAGATTCACCACCCCTGTCTCCACCTCAAGGCGACCCCGAAGGGTGCTCGTAATGGCCAGGGGCTGCTCAAAAATTTCCTTGAGCATGAAATGGCGATAGCCGGACTTCTCGGCCATGCCGGCATTCCACAGGATTTCCTGGACAGGACGGTCCCGGGGGGAGCCGTCTGCCAGGGAGAAGATATCACAGCTATCCTCAGTGAGAATGGCCATATCGCCGTCTTCCAGATACACAACCTTATTGGTATAGGGCAAAAGGGCTGGGACATCAGAGGCCATGAAGGAACCACCACCCTCTTTCACGCCAAGGACAAGGGGGGATTGATTACGCACCGCAACAATCTTATCCGGCTCTTGAGCCCACATAACACCCAGGGCATAGGCCCCCACTACATCCTGCATGGCAAGGGTTACAGCCTGAACCAGATCCCCGTCGAGATACTCTTCGATGAGATGGGCCAGAACCTCGGTATCAGTTTCAGAAGTAAAGACATGGCCCTTATCCCGCAGCAGATTACGCAGCTGAATATAGTTTTCAATGATGCCGTTATGCACCACCACCAGTTCGCCGGTGCAGTCAGAATGGGGATGGGCGTTTCCCTCGGAAGGCGCTCCATGGGTGGCCCAGCGGGTATGACCCATACCGATGCGGGACCGGGTATCCACCTCATCCATGATCTCCACAAGATTGGCAAGTTTGCCTTCACTCCGATATTTCTGCAACCCGTCATCTTCAAGAAAAACAATACCGGCCGAGTCGTAGCCCCGGTACTCAAGATGTTTAAGACCTTCAAGGACAATGGGGACAACACGACGGGGGCCGACATAGCCAACGATTCCACACATAGAAGACAGCTCCGAAAAAGGAAATGATCAGGCTTTCACAAAAAAAAGCGAGCCTCAGAAAAGAACATTAAATCGCTAGGAACCTACACGATTTCAACCAAGCCGGCTAGACTAAAACCACACGATTTCACTTCTTCCCTGTTGGCTCGACATGGCATCAGAACAGGTGGTGCAATCGTTGCTCCGCCTGCCGGTTGGAGAGCGGGACTTCTTGTAACTCGAACCTGGGTGACACGACCCTAGGTTTCAAGCATCCGAGCCAAAGAGAGGCGGGCATCGCAGGCGATATCCTCGGGCACGGTGATTTGATTCACCATCCGGCCTTCGGCCAGATTATCCAGAAGCCATAACAATGCAGCCGGCGTCACAAGCTGCATGGTTTTACAAAATTTACACTGGCAAGAGGCCGGGGCAAGCAGTTTAATGGTCTTGCCAGGATGGTGCAGCTGCAAACGCTTCACGAGGTTCACCTCAGTCCCCACCGCCCAGACACTGCCCTCCGGAGACTCGGCCACCGCCTTGATAATCGCCTCAGTGGACCCATAGGCATCCGCTTTACTTACGGCACTATACCTGCTTTCCGGGTGAACAATAACTTTACCCTCAGGAAATTCTTCACGGAAAGCCGCAATCTGGACCGGATCAAACTCCATATGCACCTCGCAATAGCCATCCCAAAGGATAACCCGCGCCTGCTCCACATCCTCTTTGGCATTGCCACCCAAGACCTGCCCCCGCTTCCACAGAATGATCTGCGTGGGATCGACCCCAAGGGCAAGGGCTGAATTGCGCCCCAGATGTTCATCGGGAAAGAAGAACATCTTCTCACCCTTGTTCAGGGCCCACGCCAAGACACGTTCAGCATTGGACGAGGTACATACCGACCCGCCATGCTTACCCACAAAGGCCTTGATCGCGGCAGAAGAATTCACATACGTCACAGGAATAACCGTTTCCATAGCGCAGAACGCACCCATTTCATCCCAGGCCGCGCTGACCTCCTCCACCGTGGCCATATCAGCCATGGGGCAACCGGCATCCAGATGGGGTAAAAACACCGCTTTGGAATCTGGAGTCAAGATATCTGCAGACTCCGCCATAAAATGGACCCCGCAAAACACGATCCATTCCGCATCGGTGGCCTCGGCTGCCTCCCGGGCTAAAAGTAAAGAATCCCCAGCCACATCAGCACATTGAAACACCGCTTCAGCTTGATAATGATGGGCGAGAATAAGAAGTTTTTTGCCGAACTCTTTTTTCCGGGCATAAATACGTTGAACAAGAAGAGATTCATCTGCACCGGTATAGGTTGCTGGAATTGGCGGTTGGTTCATGGTCATAAGTTTCGTTTAATATAAATGATTACCTATCTGAAATGACCCACAGCACGTGCTATCTCAGATAAAAGAAAGGGCTTGTTTAGAAAAAAGTAATCCTAAACAAGCCCAAGAGAGATTTCTACTGTTTTTTATACGACTCTGAATATTTTATATATTCAGAGTCGTATAAAAAAAACTACAACACCTTAACCCAACTGGCTTGAGGCCCTTTATCACCTGAGGTTTCACCAAAGAGAACGCTGTCACCCTCCTTGATTTCATCCATACCAAGATTTTTCAAGGCATTCTCGTGGAAATAGATATCCCGGCCACCATCATCAAAGATAAAGCCGTAGGACTCAAAGGGAGAGAGCTTCTTAATCACTCCTGCACACCCGGCAGCGGTAACACCGACATCCTGCTTTTGGGAACTGCGCTGCCTCTTTCGTTGTAATTCCTTTAGTTGAAGTCCAAAGGTATCAAAGGCATCCACGAGCAAGGGACTAACCGCCTCCCCTTTTCGTTTTACCACCACTGTATCATTCGGTACCCCGGCGATCAGTCGCACCTCATAGCCACCGGCTTTTTGATGCTGGGTGGTCTCCACTGTAACTCGCATATTTTGAATAAGCCCAGGATGATGACGATCGAGTCGCTCCTGCTCCTCGGCAATCTTTTCGTCCCATGATTTTCTGATCTTCAGATTTAAACCTTCAACCTTAAGTTCCATACACGCCTCCGGATTATGGGTTTGACGAAATGGATCTTTCGTCAATGAAATGTCCTGAACGCTGCAAAAAAACAGATTTTCAAGACATAATTCAAACCAAACGGCCATTACAACTTCAGTATACGCAAAAAAGAACAGTACCTCCAGCAGTCATTTTTTTCTTTTTTGCCAGCTCAGGGGAACTGTCATTAAAACTAATTATAACAAAAAGTTAATCATGTTTTCTAGCAAAACAAGTGCAAAGTTTTTTTATCCGTGCCTTTGCCTGATAAACCTGGTGGTAATCCACCTCGCCTGACTGACACCGCTCATGCAAGAGGGTAATCCCGTCCCGCACATACTGTTGATTCTCACAGATAAGAAGCAGGTCCGCTCCGGCCAAAAAGGATAGAACAGCCGCCTCCCCGACACCGTAATGATTCTGCACCGCACCCATCTCGAGATCATCGGTAACAATGACCCCGGTATAACCCAACTCATCCCGCAGGAGATCCTGGAGAATAAAGGACGACATGGTGGCAAGATGATCCTTGTCCACCCCATCATACTGGACATGGGAGGTCATGAGCATGGCAACACCCGCCTTAATCGCCTGTTTGAACGGGACCAGATCCCAGCTGCGAATCTTGTCCAAATCATCAGCCATGCGCGGCAGATGCAGATGGGGATCTATCACCGCCTCCCCAAGCCCGGGGAAATGTTTCCCGCAGGCGGCAACCGACTGCTGCTGCAACCCTTCAATAACAAGGGCGCCGAGGCGCGCCACCTTCTCCGCATTATCATGGAGACAGCGGCGCTCCATAAAACAGCCCTGCCCCTCAGAACAGATATCCAGCACCGGCGCAAAATTCACGTTGATCCCAAGTGAGTGCAGCAACCCACCGGTATCAGCACTATACCTGCGCAGCGCCTCTTCCGGGCTTGCACCTGTGCCATACTTCCGGGCGTCAGCGAATTGGATGAAGGGCGGCTTGAGCCGTGCCACTGTGCCGCCCTCCTGGTCAATGGCAATGAGCGGTTCCTCAAGCCCCTGCGTTTGACAATAATTCACCAGATCCCGGCAAAGGGTACGGACCTGGACCTCATCCTCAATATTCCTGGTAAAGAGGATGAAATGATTCACCCCGAAATCCTGAATAAGATGTCTTGTTCCTCCATCAAGGATTGGCCCGGGCAATCCGGCCATAAAGCACCCGCCGCAGTCATGCAGCTTCATAACCCTTCCCCTGACTGATACGGGATAGGGTCGTCACATCCAGCCTCCGCAAACCCTTTTAAACGGAGGAGACAGGCATCACACCCGCCGCAGGACATCCCGTTGGCATCAGGATCATAACAGCTATGGGTCATGGAGTAGTCCACCCCGAGGCTCAGTCCTTTTAGAATAATGTCCTTCTTGGTCAGACGCATGAGGGGTGCATGAATCGTGAAGCGTCGCCCTGATTCCACCCCGGCACCCGTACCCAGATTTGCCACCTTCTCCATGGCCTCGATAAAGGCTGGCCGGCAATCAGGGTAACCGCTATAATCAAGGGCATTAACCCCCACAAAGATATCAAATGATCCCAGAACCTCAGCCCAGGCAATGGCATGGGAGAGGAAAATCGTATTGCGCGCAGGGACATAGGTCAACGGGATATTCGACTCACCCATTTCACTGAACGATCTTGACTTTGGCACGGGGACATCGGTGGTGAGGGCCGAACCACCGATTTTATGCAAATCAAGATTCAAGACCAGGTGGAAAGAGGCTCCCTGCTTTTCAGCCACCTGTTTTGCCCGTTCAAGCTCAACAGTTTGCCGCTGACCATAGGAGAAGCTAAGGCAATAGCAGGAGAAGCCTTGCTTTAAGGCAATGGCAAGGACGGTGGAAGAATCCAGACCACCACTGAGAAGTAT
>JAQIBE010000103.1 GCA_027859235.1 Desulfobulbaceae bacterium | reverse complement strand
TAAACGAAATAACCTTGAGCTGAATTTTCAGTCTCACCACCAATGATCTTAATACTATTCTTGTTCGCACCAACAGTACCGTCAGAACCCAAACCGTAGAACATGGCGCGGTATACGTTTTCGCCTTCAATGGAGAAGTCTCGATCGTAGTTGAGTGAGGAGAAGGTAACATCATCATTTGGTCCAACACAGAAGTGATTCTTAGGGGCCATACCAGCCATGTTATCAAATACTGCCTTAACCATGGTTGGGGTGAATTCCGCAGAGCCAAGACCAAAACGACCAGAGAGGATAGTTGGTGCACAAACAGCAGCATTTGCTTCTGCGGCTTCACCAACAGCGCAGCGGATATCAAGGTAAAGAGGTTCGCCAGCAGAACCGGGCTCTTTAGTACGATCGAGTACGGTGATACGCTTTACTGTTGAAGGCAGGGTGTTAACCATGGCCTTGGAATCAAATGGGCGTAAGAGACGAACAATGACCAAACCAAGTTTAGATCCTTGGGACGCAAGGTAATCAATGGTTGCCGCTACGGTCTCAGCACCGGAACCCATCATGACGATAACGTCAGTGGCATCTGGAGATCCATGGTAATCAAAAAGATTATATTGGCGACCAGTCATCTTCGCAAACTTATCCATGGTCTTTTGGACGATGGCAGGTGTCGCGTTATAATACTTATTTACGGTCTCACGACCGGTAAAGTATACGTCTGGGTTTTGTGCTGTACCACGCATGGTTGGACGATCTGGTGTCAAGGCACGCGCACGGTGGTCTGCAATGAGGTCTTCATCAATCATCTCAAGCATGTCATCAGTGGTGAGTTGCTCAATCTTCTGAATTTCAGCAGAGGTCCGGAAACCATCAAAGAAATGCATGAAAGGAATACGGGATTCAAGAGTAGCTTGGGTTGAAATAAGAGCCATGTCTTGACATTCCTGAACGTTCTGCGAGCAAAGCATACCCCAACCCGTTTGACGAGCGGCGTTAATGTCACTATGGTCACCAAAAATGGAGAGACCCTGACAGGCGATGGAACGGGCTGTGATATGGAATACGGTAGGAGTAAGTTCACCAGCAATCTTATACATATTAGGAAGCAGAAGGAGCAGACCCTGAGATGCAGTAAATGTAGTACAGAGCGCACCTGAGGCGAGAGATCCGTGCAGGGAACCGGCAACACCACCCTCAGATTGCATCTGAGTAACAACGGGCTGAGAGCCCCAGATGTTTTCTTGGTGAGCTGCAGCTTTAGCATCAGATTCAGCGGCCATGGAGGTTGATGGGGTAATGGGGTAAATTGTGATGACTTCGCTGGTCGCATAGGCAACGTGGGTACATGCCTGGTTACCGTCGATGGTTACCATTTTCCGAGACATAATTGCTCCTGGGTTTAGGGTTGTTCTTGTGTATTTAAAATTTGGTTAATAACTAAATAAAAGATAATTTTGCATGAATTTTGAATAAAAATCTAGCCAAATAGCAGGCAAACTCGCGGAAATTAACTCAGGAAACGAAAAAAAGCTACAAAATCATGAATTTTCATGTATTTTTTATTTTAAAACTTAAACGAAATGCGAGCCTTTTTTTGCTAAAGGAGCCGCTAATTTTTATCTAAAACTTCGATATGAGTGTGGAGGAGGACTATTTTATAGTGATTCAAGAAAAGAACGGATCTTTTTCTCATTCAGGAACATCCCTTTCAGGGACTTATCATCGCTCACAAGGGATGGAATGGAGCGAACCCCTGCCCTTAAAGACCGGGCTGGATTAGTGAGTAATTCTACCTTATGGATGGAGATGTTGGGAAAATCATCCATGATGCGTGCCAGTGCCCGACTGGTCATATGGCAGCGGGGTCAGAGGGCTGAATGGTAAAACGTGATTGTTGTCATGATGGTTTTCTCTATATAATTGTCTGCTTAGGGGCCGTTAAGAATGTTGATCAGGTAAGCGTAGACTCCGGGTAAGCGCAGACTCCGTTGTAGCCATTTCTTTATGTCCCCGTCTGCAGTTATTGACATCTCGTTGGTCATAACTTTTTACAACTGCTTACCACACCGAACGGGAGCCATCCTGTTTTCTGAGCTGGTCAATTCGCCGTTCCAGATCAACCCGCCATTGCGCATGAATACGGGCACCTGACGGGCCGATGAGTTCAGGCAGTCCATAGACCAGTCGATCAGCCGCCCGGCTGGCCTCAATAACAGCCTCTATGGAACGGGCCCCAAACTTATAATTGGCAAGAAGCAGCCGCAATAGGAGGCCTGATGTCTTCCGGGCCGGCTTTTTCCAGTGTGTGTCCATCTGGTGGGCAATGATAAAGGAACGTTTTATAAGGATGCGTCTTAACTTATCCAGCTCCTCTTTCGTTGCCGAGTCCCGGAGTAAATGGTCCGGAATGTCAATGCCGTCAATATCTAAAACCACCCGTAACCGGCTCATAAAATCAGGTATCTTTAAGGTCTTTGCCAGTTGCAATGCTCCGGGGTCACTGGTGTCAATAAGGTTTTCCATTCCTGCGTAACTGGATTTTACCCCACCGGCAAAGACAAAGATGGAGCGGCCAATATAATAGGGGGTGCCGTGGACATAGGTTACGCCATCCTGCATGGATGGCAGGAAATACCGGAGATAGCCAAATTCATGTCCATCATGCCGGCAGTCAAATTCATCCCAGAAGGTGACGGGAACCTTGCCCTGGGCAACGGACGCGCGAATGAGGTCAATGGATGAGTTTATTTCATCGGGGGAGGCAAACTGGGTCAGGTTAAATTCAAAGAAATCAAAGAGGTTGTCTTCAAATCTTTGGCCGATCACCTTCGCAACTTCTTTGACGGCAAAGGATTTACCCGATCCGGGTGGACCAAATATGCCAAGGCAGAGCGGGCGCTGAAAGTTCTCCTTGGAGACATAGGATTCCATAACCGACTGCAGGGTTAAGACAGGGACTATTTCTGCGGGGTCCGTGGTGCGTAGATGCCCAATATTGAACATGCGCGTATGGCCAAAACCTGTCTTGAGGCTGACTTCTTCCTTGAGACAATGGATCACATCCATAATAATGTCAATGTAGCCGTGGGGGGAACCCGATGCTGACGATGTAGCGAGACGGATACTGCTTTGGTCGAAAAAGTTTCGCAATCCTGCTTTGTTATCCTCATCCCAGATTTGACTGGCTACCTTTTCCAGGGTGTTGTCAAACTGCTGGGAAAATGCGGGGAGCTGGATGAAGAAGGGATCATCCCTTGGGCTTTTATTTTGGTTGCATTCAGTACCATAATCAGAGGAGAAATCCAGGAGCGGGAATTCCAGTGCATCGGTGAAAAAATACCCATGTTCGTAGAGCCAGTTCCAGTTTTTCAGAACCTTTTCAGTGAAGGTCTGCACATGGCATCCGTCTTTGAAAACCTGATGGTCACGGAGGAATTCCAGGGCAAGCATGGATGTGACAAGGGTGTCATACGCCGGTACAGACCCTTTTTGCCGGGGGGAGCTTTTCTCCGGCAGGCTTCCGGGACGGTGTCTGAAGTAGACATGGTCGGGGCAGATGTAGAGAATGCCGTGGGGAAACATTTCAATGATGATGGTGCACTTGAAACGCTGTCTGTTGCTGTCCCATAACCCGACTTCAGGGGAGCGCAGGGCGCGCAGACTCATGGCGACAATGGATTCCCAGATGACGGAACTGTCCATCTCCATCCGCGTTGTTTCCAGATCTGCAAGGCGGCCGAACAGGACAAAATTTTCTTTGAAATTATCAGCCCAGTTTGCCCAATGGGCCACTGAAATGCCCATACCGATGACCCATGCATCCGGGCTGAGTTTTTTGAGGTCTTCAGCAACCTGGGGAGGGTGGCCGCCGTCATCAATAACCAGAATACCGTCTTGACCGGTGACCATCTCTCTATTTTCAGCGGTTATTTTGAAATTCTTTCCCCCCTCGCCCCGCCCGGAAAAAGGCAGGATTTGGTGCACCATGAACCAGCCATGATCTTTTTCAATATTGGCCTTTTCGTACCTTCTGAAAATTTGAAAGATATCCTTTTGTTCACCATAGGTGATGGTGGAAATTTTAGGTGTCAGATTCTCCTTGGTCAGGTTGCCGGCAAGCCAGGTCAAACATTGATCCAGCCGTCCTGACTCCACAGAAACTTTTCCTGCCATGAGTTCAACAAAGTCCCCCGGGTTATAACCATAGGCGGGAAGACTCCCCTCCTCCATAAGGCTTACCTCTTTAATGGGCAGATTTCTAATCTTAACATTGGAGCCGATGAAGAGAATCTTTTGTTTTGGTTCATTACGTTTAGTTGTGGTCATTATCCTATCTCACCGATGTGTTCTGTTGCCTGAAAATGACTTCACCTGCAGAAGGCATAGGCGCACCCTGTTTCTGGGAAGGATATGGTGCACCTGTAGATATAGTATAGGCAGATTGAAATAGGGGAGTAAAGGAGTTATGGGGAGCGGCATTCGCAAGGGAACTCTACGGGAGGAGACGCAGACTATTTGAAGCAGATATTGATGTGGTTTTGCAATTCTGGGAGGAGTTGCCGGATCTGTGTCGCGAGCTTGAGCTGGATGGATGCACGGGTAAGGTTCTGGCGGGGAGAGCTGGCCTTGAAGTAGGTGGAGCCTGTGAGATAGTCACAGAGGAAACGGACACCAAGCTCAAAGGGAATGATCCACAGTGACTCGCCAAGGAGATTCACCTCCTCCCGGGTGAGAAAAGAAGCGGTTTGGTTACTGTAGCCGGTGATGATTTGTTGTGCTGACTCGAAGTCAAACTGGATCTCCTGCTGGCCCTGCTCTTCTCCTACACGGTTGCAGCATGAACGAATGAGGTCTGACAGGTCATGGTGAATGAGCCCCGGGCCAATGGTGTCGAGATCGATAAGGCTGCAGGCCCTCTTGCTTGTCTTGTCAAAAAGAATATTGGCAAGTTTCGGGTCACCATGGATAAGGCGCTTAGGTATGGTTTTGTTGAGTTTGCGGTCAACGGTCATGGCCTCTTGTTGATGTTTATCGATACAGTCGTGACAAAAGGAGAGATCTTGTGCGGTGGAACCGGCAAGGGGATTCGTTTTAATGTTGTGATAATTCTGGAGATGCTTCGAGGTGGCGTGGAGTCCCGGTAAAATATCATGAAAGGTTAAGGAGGGCTGGGATTGGCCAAGCCTGTGGAATGATCCTAAAAGCAGGCCGACAGATTCTGCCTGGTGGCTTAAGAGATGCGGGATTTCTTGGCCATTTTCAATAAACTCCTGCCCGCGCCAGTAATGATGCTGCATATCTTGATAATGACTGCTGCCTTCCGTGGTCAAAAGTAGCCTTGGGATATGCAACTGCTTGTTCTGACTTGGCTGGGTTTGCACCAGTTTTTGCAGCTTGAGCTGATTCTCAAAGATAAGGGTTGGGTTTGCAAACACAGCCGGGTTTAAGCGTTGTAAGATAAACGGACGTTTTGTATCTGTGACAAGATAGGTGTCGTTGATATTACCGTTGCCGAGTTCAGCTACGGAAATGATTCTGTGGTGTGAGAAGTGACGGGCAATGGCCGTGATGTCATGATTCATGCAATAAGTTTACTCAAAAAGGGGGAACTCGTGAGGGGTCCCGGCATAATACGGGGTGAAGGCAATATGGTCATCCTTGCTCAGCTAGCCTTTGCCAGCAGCATATCTACAAAGGCCTGATACCTGCGGGGGAGGGTGCGTTTCTTATGGGTTATGCAGACGATGGGTCGTGTCATGCTGGTGCCGGGGAGTTGTAGTTGTTTGAGTTTCCCTGTTTTTAATTCCTCCTCCACTGCCATGCGGGAAATAATGGAAAATCCAAGCCCTGCGAGTATTGCCTCTTTAATGGCCGCAGTGGAGCCGAGGGTTGCTATAACATTCCTGTTATGGATGGGGATTCTGGCCTGGTGGAAGATCTCTTCCATGGCTCGGCGTGTACCTGAGCCCTGTTCTCTGATGAGAACAGGGAGATCTGCGAGGTCGTCTCCCTTATGGTCCATAAACTCCTTGCTTGCCACACAGACCAGTTGGTCTTCAAAAAAGGGTGTTTCTTGTAAACCACTCTTTTTCATGATGCCACCCGTAACCGCCAGATGTATCTCATGGCTTGCCACCTTTTCTGCGGATGTTGCGCTATCATTAATGAGAATTTGAAAACGGGCGAGGGGATGGATTTCCTTAAAGGCCGCGGCCATTTTTGGGAGGAGGTAGGTTCCGGGAATGGTGGATGCGCTGATTATCATATCACCTGTAATCTGCCGGCTATCTGCATGGATGGCTTCCCTTAATTTCGTCATCTCTTCAACAACCTGCAGGGCATGGGGCAAGAGTATTTCTGCCATGGCCGTGGGGAGGATGGAGCGGCCAAGGCGGTCAAACAGTGTGCAGTCCAGTTCATTTTCCAGGTTCTTTATATGCTCACTAATGGTGGGCTGGCTAATATGCAGTTCCTGGGAGGCTTTGGAAAAGCTGCTGTTGCGGTGAACGGAGATGAAAATTTTCAGGTGGTGGATATCCATGAATGTATAATGGCCTGGTGTATTTGTTTTTAGACTGGGAAAACCATGAATTGTTAAGAAACGCTCCTGCCTCTATGCAGGGAAAATATATATAATGAACTGTTATTCATTAAGGGGAAAAAATAAATATTTTTTTTAGTTATGACTGGATTTATACCAAAAGGCTGAAATCCACGTGTCATCAGGAGTTACGCTTGTCCTGTCTTGAGAGAACACATGGTTTTTAACAGGTGAGGGTGGAAAAGAGAGTAAGGAGGAGTAAACGGGAGCATTGGTGAGTAAAAAAATGATTCAGTTTTTCATTAAATTGTTAGGTAGAGGTGTTATGAGGACCTAACACGTCTAAAATACGTTCTTTTTGCCAGAGACGCTGAAACCCTCTGTTTTCACGCCTTGCACAGTACTGAATTTATAAACCCCCCTTTTACAAGGGATTGCAGGGTGTTGATAACTTTATTGAATTTTTGTAAATTTCCGCTGGTATCACCTTTGACACTGTCCCGGGAATTTACTATTAAAAATGCCATCAACTTGAACTATTTCAGTTTAAGAATATAGTCCCCCTTATACTCAAGAGTTTTCTATGATGTGGCAGTCGATTCAAAAAGATCTTTCTGAAAAAATAGGTGAAAACGCCTATTCTCTATGGATTTCTCCCTTAACAGGTGAAACCGTTGATGGGAAAACCTTACGGCTCACCGGTCCGGATAGTTTTTTCTGTGGTTGTGTGAAGGAAAAATATCTCGCTGCTATTAAACAATGTTTGTCGCAATCTGGTGCGGTCTCCTGGGATGTGCAGTTTGCCCAGTCCACAAAGCCCTTCCCTAAAGAAACGGCTCAGGAAGTCCAGATGCGTCTTCCCACCATGCCTGTTGTGCGCCAGTTTACCAAGACCTTAAACCCCCGCTATACCTTTGATGAGTTCATGGTGGGTAATTCCAATATGTTGGCCCATTCAGCCTGCAGCGCCATTGCCGAAGACCGGGTTGATCTTGGCAACATCATTTATGTTAATGGCGGTACGGGTCTGGGCAAGAGTCATTTGACCCATGCGGTGGCCCATCAGATCGTCAATGAGCAACCGCAGACCCGGCTGCACTACCTGACAGCCCAGCAGCTCACAGCGGAGATGGTGAAAGAGATTAAATCCAACACCATGAATAACTTTAAGCGTAAATATCAGCATCAATGTGATGTGCTTCTCATTGAAGATGTGCATACCCTGTCAGGCCGGGTGAAGACCCAGTCTGAGCTTGCGGAAACCCTTGATGTGCTCATGGAGAGTGGCAAGCGCATCATTTTAACCTCCTCTAAAGCCCCTCGGGATATTCAGGATCTTGATGAAGGATTACGTTCACGACTGACCTATGGTCTGATTACCACCATTAACCCTCCGGGTCTCGATACCCGTCTACGTATTATCCAGCGCAAGGCCCTGAATAAGGATCTTCATCTTGCTCCGGAGATTGCGGAGTATCTGGCCGAGAATGTCAAGGGTGATATCCGCAAGCTTGAATCCATTGTGGTGAGTCTAAAGGCCCAGGCGGCTCTATTTAAGGTCAATCCTGATTTGTCCATGGTGAAGGAGACGCTGCAGGCCGTGATTGGTCAGCATCGGCAGATGTCGGCTGAAATGATCCGTGATTTTATTGCGGGACAATTTCAGCTGACGCTTAACGAACTGCAGTCAAAATCCCGGAAACGTATTGTCGCCTTTCCCCGGCAGGTCTGCATGTATCTGGCCCGGAAACATACGGAACTGCCCCTGTCTGAAATAGGCAAGGCGGTGAACCGGGATCACTCCACCGTGGTGCATGCGGTGCGGAAGATTACAGAACAAATTGCCCGTGATGGTTCAACCCGCGGCCAGATTGAACTCCTGTCGGATAAGTTGGAGAAGAAATTCCTGTAAGATATCCAGCCGATAAAAATGGTAAAGGGGGAAATCTGGTTATCCAGATTTCCCCTCTTTTTTTGTTTAAACCATCGATGGATACATCTCATCTGCAAGGATTTAGTTTCAATATGGCTTTGCAGGAGCAAATCGTATATGATAGCGCCTTTCGTACACTATATAATGATGGATCATAAAAAATGTGAGGACATGACATGAGCACCCAAGAGATTATCTATACGAAGATTGATGAGGCGCCTGCCCTGGCGTCCTGTTCATTACTCCCCATACTGCAGGGCTTCACCAGGGGATCCGGCTTTTCACTGGTGGAAAAGGATATTTCCCTTGCTGGCCGCATCCTTGCCAATTTCCCCGAGAATCTCACCCCTGAGCAGCAGATCCCCGATGACTTAAGTGAACTGGGCAACCGTGTTAAGGAGCCGTCAACCAATATCATTAAACTGCCCAATATCAGCGCCACCATTTCGCAACTCATTGCGGCGATTCAAGAGCTGCAGGGTAAAGGCTATAATGTGCCCAGT
Source organism: Desulfobulbaceae bacterium (assembly GCA_027859235.1). Classification (GTDB taxonomy): domain Bacteria; phylum Desulfobacterota; class Desulfobulbia; order Desulfobulbales; family SURF-16; genus JAJRUT01. The sequence continues at coordinate 67,432 of JAQIBE010000103.1, read as the reverse complement.
TATCCTGCTGAGCCTAAGACTCCTGAAGAAAAAGAACTGCATAGCCGTTATGCCAAGGTGCTCGGCAGTGCGGTGAATCCTGTCCTGCGCGAAGGGAATTCAGATCGCAGGGCTGCCGCTTCCGTTAAAAAGTTCGGCCAGAAGAATCCCCACCGCATGATGAAACCGTGGCCTGAGGTATCGAAATGCAGGGTGAGCCACATGAACGACGGCGATTTCTACGCCACAGAGCAATCCACCACCGTGGATGGGCCAGGTGATGCCCGGATTGAATATGTTGCGCCTGATGGCGCGGTCACCGTCTTAAATGGCCAGATTCCTCTTCTTGCCGGTGAAGTGATTGATGCTGCGGTGATGAATGTCCGTCGGTTACGTGATTTTTATGCGGAGCAGATTGAGGCGGCTAAAAAGGATGGTGTACTCCTGTCCCTGCATCTGAAGGCCACCATGATGAAGGTGTCTGATCCCATTATGTTCGGTCATTGTGTCTCCGTGTTCTATAAGGATGTCTTTGTTAAACATGGCAAGGTTCTGGCGGAGCTTGGCGTCAATGTCAATAATGGTCTTGCCGATGTGTATGAGCGCATCGAGTCGTTACCGGACGCACAGCAGGAAGAGATTAAGGCCGATATCATGGCGGTGTATGGAACCAATGGTGAACTGGCCATGGTGGATTCAGCCAAGGGTATCACCAACCTCCATCTGCCCAATAACATTATTGTTGATGCCTCGGTACCCGTTGTCATTCGTGATGGCGGCAGGATGTGGGGACCGGACGATAAGCTGCACGACACCAATGCCATGATCCCTGATCGCTGTTATGCCACGATTTACCAGGAGGTGGTGCTGGACTGCCAGAAGAACGGTGCCTTTGACCCCGCCACCATGGGCAGCGTCTCTAATGTCGGCCTCATGGCCCAGAAGGCTGAGGAGTATGGTTCCCATGATAAGACCTTTGCGGCCCCTGGAAATGGTGTGATTCGTGTGGTTGATTCGGGGAAGACAATACTCCTTGAGCAGCCGGTAGAGGAGGGCGATATCTTTCGCATGTGTCAAACCAAGGATGCGCCCATTCAGGACTGGGTTAAGCTTGCCGTGAACCGGGCCCGTGCCACTGGCACCCCTGCCTTATTCTGGCTTGATCCGCAGCGCGGTCATGATGCCGAGATTATTGCCAAGGTGTACGAGTATCTGCCAAATCATGATACAGAGGGTCTTGATCTCCGTGTTGTGACCCCTGTGGCAGGTATGCAGGAGTCCCTTTCCCGCATTAGAAGGGGTGAGGATACGATTTCGGTCACCGGCAATGTCCTGCGCGACTATCTGACCGATCTCTTTCCAATCCTGGAACTTGGCACCAGCGCCAAGATGCTTTCCATCGTCCCCCTCATGAACGGCGGTGGCCTGTTTGAGACAGGGGCAGGCGGTTCTGCCCCGAAGCATGTGCGGCAGTTTATTGAGCAAGGTCATCTGCGTTGGGATTCACTGGGTGAGTTCTGCGCCATGGTGCCCTCCTTTGAACATATTTACGCCACCTATCATAATGAGAAGGCAACCCTCTTTGCCGAGACCCTGGATCAGGCCATCGGTGATTTTCTGGCAATGGAGAAGTCGCCATCCCGGAAGGTAAATGAACTGGATACCCGCGGCAGTCATTTCTATCTATCACTCTGCTGGGCAAGGGCTCTCGCCTCCCAGACAAAGGATGGTGAGTTAGCCACGAAGTTTACAGCTGTGGCCCGGGACCTTACCGATAATGAAGCGGTTATTGTCGAAGAGCTGCTGACCTGTCAGGGAAAACCTGTTGATATTGGCGGTTATTTTATGCCGGAGCCGGTCAAGCTCTCTGGTGCCATGCGGCCAAGTGCAACGTTTAATAAAATTATTGACGGGTTGTAGGGATCTAGCCTGAAATATGTTTTGGTTTATGATTACCACCCAACTTCAGCCGAACTTAGAGAGTGTCAAACAATATTCTGTTCTGCTAACCAGTTGCCAGTTTACCGTTTACAGTTCGTGGATGTTGACGTTATCTGATTAATTTTACCTTGAACCGTAAACTGGCAACCGTAAACCGTAAACTTCACGCTGAAACTCTGTCAAAACTAATAATGTTCATATCCTTGGCTGAAGTGGCATGGTGAAAGAGTCCCTTGACACCGGTGGTGGCAAGGGATTTCCCCCTGTCTGTGACATGATGTGCAGGGGTGTAGAAAAGATAAAATGTTTTTTTGCATAAAAAAAGGAACCTTTTATATGGAGGGGTCTCTTATAACTATGACTGTATGAGTTGCGTAGCGACAAAATGCAGTCACTCCTTTCTTCATTTTTTCTCCTATTTCCCCTGTATCCCACGGGGAAATGAAAAAGCCCGGCGCTTCTCCCAGCGTCGGGCTTTCTTTTTATTGGCAGCCCTGTTTCTTATCCCGCTGTAATAATCTTGAGCAACTCATCTGTTTTTTGGCGCATGAGCGCGACATCAGCCCGGGACTCCACATTGAGCCGCAGGACCGGTTCGGTGTTTGATTTTCTGATGTTGAACCTGAACCTGTCAAAGGTCATGGACAGGCCATCGGTGTAGTCAATTTCAAGGGCAGAGGCTCCATAGGTCTCCTCCACCTTGCGGATAATCCCATCCGGGTCCTTGACCCTGTTGTTAATCTCACCGCTCACAGGGTAGGCGGCCATGCGGTCTGCCACGAGTTGTGACAGGGGGGTCGGGTTCACGGACAGCATCTCGCTGACGAGAAGCCAGGGGATCATGCCTGAATCGCAGTAGGCGAAATCGCGGAAATAATGATGGGCACTCATCTCCCCGCCATAGATCGCATCCTCCTTGCGCATCCGTTCTTTAATAAAGGCATGGCCTGTCTTGGTCAGAACAGGGGTGCCGCCAAGTCCTGACACAAGCTCTTGGGTATTCCAGGTGAGGCGAGGGTCATGGATTATTTTGGCGCCGGGATCTCTTTTCAGCATGGCTGTGGCGAGCAGCCCGACAATATAATAGCCTTCGATGAACGTGCCATTTTCGTCAAAGAGGAAGCAGCGGTCAAAATCACCATCCCAGGCAATGCCCATGTGGGCCCCATGTGTTTTGACCGCTTCACCTGTAATGGCACGATTCTCTGGAAGAAGCGGGTTGGGTACGCCGTTTGGAAAGTTACCGTCAGGTGTTTCCTGCAGTCGGATAAATTCAAAGGGCAGATGTTGTTCCAAAAGATCAATGATGGGGCCAGCGTTGCCGTTGCCGGGATTCACCACAAGTTTCAAAGGGGTAAGCTTGTTGAGATCCACATAGCTGAGAAGATGCTCAATATAGGCGGGCCGGTTGTTGAAGGTAGACAGGGTTCCCGGCCGGGCTGCTCTGACCGTTTCTTTATGTCGGACCATCTCTTCAATGTCAAAAAGACCGGTGTCGCCACTGACAGGTACAGCGCCCTTGCGTACCATCTTCATGCCGTTGTACTCCGCCGGATTATGGCTTGCCGTGACGATAATGCCCCCATCCACGTCGTCCATGGAAAAGGCGGCATGGTAGATTTCTTCGGTGCCGCATTCGCCGATATTGACCACATCCACCCCGGCCTGGATGAACCCCTCTGTGAGTGATTTGGTCAAGGCGGGGCCTGATAGACGGATGTCATGGGCCACGGCCATTTTCTGCGGCTTGAAGCGGGCCGCGTACGCCTGACCGATATGAAAGGCCAGTTCCTCATTGAGCTCATCGGGTACTTTGCCGCGGATATCATAGGCCTTGAAACAGGGAAGTCTGGACATGGGGGTTCCTTTTTGTTGGTGGGGTGGGGTGTTGAGGCTGAACCCTTCATTTAAAATAAAATTTAGCCAAAATCACCGCGATCCAGTATGGTTGGCGACCATTTCTCTTTAAAAAACCATTCTATGGAGCAGTCGTTACCATGAGTAATTCTCTTTTACCAGTAGATATTGCCAATAAGGTTGGTGCATTATATGAGGCCATGGAGGTGGCGTATGATGTTGTGGCGCAGGAACTTTCTTTTTCCTGTGCAGATTGCCCTGATAATTGCTGTGACTCCTATTTCCAGCATCATACCTACACGGAATGGGCGTATCTCTGGGAAGGTTTGATGCTCCTCTCCGAGGAAGAGCGCGGAGAAATTGTCAAACGCGCGGCGGATTATGACCTTAAGGCCAAAGAGGCCATAGCCCGGGATGAACGCCCCCAGGAGATGTGCCCCCTGTGTGCAGATGGTCTGTGCACGGCGTATAAGCATCGTTTGCTCATCTGCCGTCTGCATGGTGTTCCCGCGTCCATGACCCGGCCCGATGGTCAGCTCTTTAAATTCCCCGGCTGTTTTCGCTGTCAGGAAATTACCGGTGATACTGAGGATGTGGTGCGCATGGACCGCACTCGTTTCTTTCAGGAATTTATCCAGCTTGAAATGGAATGGCTCGGGGTGAAGCGCCAGATCTTACCCAAGGTCAAGCTGACCATTGCTGAAATGATCCTGAAGGGCGCACCTGATTTTTCTTATTGTAAGTGAGTTGTTAGGGATGAGGTGTGAGGGGTGAAATGTTACACCTCAATTAACGTCTAACGCCTCACTCCTCACGCCTCACACCTCATTCCCTAAACCCCTGAGCATTGGGGTATCTCCTGCCGAAGCCGAAGGCCTTGGAGGTCACCTTGAGCCCCATGGCCCCCTGCTTGCGCTTGTACTCGTTGATCTTTATTCTCCGGACGATATCTTCCACCACTGCTTCAGCAAAACCTTGCTCTACAATTGCGCTTATGGGCAGATGTTCTTCCAGATAGGCGGCCAGAATGGGATCAAGGATATGGTAGGGGGGCAGATCGTCCTGGTCGGTCTGGGCCGGGGCAAGCTCGGCTGAGGGTGGTTTATCAATGGTGTTTAGGGGGATGGTTTCCTCTGCGCGGTTGATGTATCTTGCAAGCTCATACACCAGCATCTTGGGGACGTCGGAAATTACCGCAAGGGCGCCGCTCATATCGCCATAGAGTGTGCAGTATCCCACTGCAAGTTCGGACTTGTTTCCCGTTGTGAGGAGTAATGAACCGAATTTATTGGCCAGAGCCATGAGGAGGACCCCGCGACTTCGGGCCTGCAGGTTCTGCTCTGTGACGTCGTCCTCCCTGTCGCCAAAAAATGGGGCCAGACCTGTTTTGAAGGCGGCGAAGATATCCGCAATGGGCAGGGTGTGACAGGTGATTCCCAGGTTCTGGGCAAGAGCCAGGCTGTCAGCAACTGAACCCTGGGAGGAGTAGGGTGAGGGCAGGGTGACCCCCAGGATGTTCTCAGCCCCCAAGGCATCACAGCCGATCGCACAGGTGAGTGCGGAGTCAATGCCGCCGCTTAAGCCGACAATGGCCTTGGAAAAGCCACATTTCCTGACATAGTCACGGGTTCCCATGACCAGGGCATCGTAAACCTGCTGCAGGTCTGATGTCGGAGCAACATCCATCTTCACCAGTCTGTCGGTGTCCACCAGCAGCAGCCCTTCTTGAAATGAGGCGGCCTGACCGCAGAGGGCTCCGGTTTGATCCAGGACAAAGCTCCCGCCGTCAAAGAGGAGAGAGTCCTGTGCCCCCACCTGATTGCAATAGAGCAACGGGGTCTGGTATTTCCGGCAAATGCTGCCAAAATCCCTAATGCGTGTTTTATCCTTGCCCAAGGTATAGGGGGACGCGGCAATATTAATCATGAAGTCGAGCTCATCCTCGTCATGCAGGAGGCCAATGGGGTCGGTTTTATACAGCTGTTCAGGATAGATGTCCGGATCATTGAAAAGATCTTCACAGATGGTGATGCCGATATTCTTGCCGCCCAGCTGAAGGAACTGGCTTGTTCTGCCCGGTTCAAAATAACGCTGTTCATCAAAGACATCATAGGTGGGCAGGAGCTTTTTATGGCTGGTGAACAGGACTTCCCCCCGGTGGAAGAGGATGCCGGCATTAAAGAGCCTTTTGCCCTGCCGGGAGGGGTTCTCGGTGAAGGCACCAAGGAGAACCGGCACATCCTGAATGGCATCGATCAGCTCCTGCAGGAGCAGGTTCTGCTGGCGAATAAACTCAGGGTGTTCAAGATAGTCCTGGGGGGGGTAGCCGCAGAGGGCAAGCTCCGGGAAGACAAGAAGTTCAGCACCCTGGGCAACAGCCTTGGCTGCCCATTCTTTAATGACACGACCGTTACTGGCGAAATCACCAATAACCGGGTTCAGCTGGATGAGTCCAATTTTCATATGTATTACTCGCTGGGGTTAAGCCTTTTTGAGTGGTTCGCCAAGGGTCATGTATAGCATACTCCAAAATTCAGCACAATGCGGCTTTTCCCTTGCCAGAAAGCAGGATGAGAAGGTAGAATCAATCGCTTGTGGTGGGAGTTTTACGCTAATCTTTTCAGGATGTTATTATGGCCGTAAAATATTTTGTACTGGATACCAATGTCTTGCTGCATAATGCCGATTCTATCCACTCCTTTGCGGATAATATCGTGGTCTTGCCCATGAGCGTTATTGAGGAGCTGGATAATTTTAAAACCCGCAGTGATGAACTGGGGCGTAATGCCAGGCGGGTTATTCGTGATCTTGACCAGTTGCGGCTTGGCGGTTCACTGTCAGAAGGGGTTCCGCTGGCGAACGGCGGTACGCTGCGCATTGGCTTTGGCTTTGAGTCGGTAAAACACCCTAACCTCGATCTTTCCGTTGCTGATAACCGTATCGTTGCCGTGGCCTATACCTTGAAGCAGAAGGGGGAAACGGTCAATTTTGTCTCCAAGGACATCAATGCCCGGTTGAAGGCCGATGCCCTGGGTATTCCGGTTCAGGACTTTGAGAAGCAAAAGGTCAATGTTGATGAATTGTACTCCGGGTATCGGGAAATTATTGTGCCGTCCGCACTCATCGATAATGTGTTCAGCAGCGGCCCTCAGTCGGTTGAGGGATTTGAATTCTGTCCCAATGAATTTGTATTACTCCAGGATGAGGTTAATCTGCAGCATACGGCTCTGGCTAAAGCCACCTCGGACAATACCCTGGTCCGTTTGGTTCAGGAATATGAATCGGCCTTTCATATTCACTCCCGGAGCAAGGAGCAACGCATGGCCCTTGAACTTCTTCTGGATCCTGCCGTGTCAATTGTGACCCTCGTGGGCCAGGCTGGGACAGGCAAGACCCTGTTGGCCCTTGCCGCGGCGCTGGAATTAACATTGAATAAACATCTTTTTGAGAAGATTCTGGTTTCCAGGCCCATTATTCCCATGGGTAAGGATCTGGGTTATATGCCCGGGGATAAGGATGAAAAACTCAGACACTGGATGCAGCCGATCTTTGACAATCTGACCTTTATTCTGGGTGGTGGCGGGAAGATTGCTGAGGGTGAGCAGGACTCCACCCGTAAACAGGTGGAGAACTTATTAAAGGCTGAAATTGTTGAAATGGAGGCCTTGACCTATATTCGCGGACGCTCAATCTCCAATCAGTTTGTTATTATTGATGAAGCGCAGAATTTAACCCCCCATGAGGTCAAAACCATTATCAGCCGGGCTGGTTCCGGGACCAAGATGGTGCTCACCGGTGACCCGGATCAGATTGATAATCCCTATCTTGATTATGACAGTAATGGCTTGATGTATACGGTGGAACGGTTGAAGAATATTGCGATCCACGGCCATATTACCCTGCGTAAGAGTGAGCGTTCAGAGCTTGCAGGGGTGGCAGCAGACTACCTGTAGGATGCTTAAAGTCCTTGTGAAAAAGGGGGCTTCACAGTAAAGATGTGACCAGTTGTTCGAGTGTGTTGTCGTAAAACCATATGCAGTGATCGCGCTGGGTTGCCGGTAAAATGTTTGGCCGTTTATGGCAGGATCACAACGTCGTTGTGATCCTTGTGATGACACCGTATTGATAAAATAAGCAGTAGGCAAGGAACCCTGTGGAATTTATACCAAAATGGATAGCCTGGGAAATTACCAGACGTTGTAATTTAAAATGTGTGCATTGCCGTTCGTCCTCAACCCTTGAGGTGGATGGTCATCCTGATTTTTCTTTGGCTGAGGCCAAGCGGGTGATTGATGATATCGTCTCCTATGCCAGTCCAGTTATGGTGCTGTCCGGCGGCGAGCCCCTCATGCGCGATGATGTGTTTGATATCGCCAAATATGGAACCGACAAGGGGTTACGGATGTGCCTTGCCACCAATGGCGCCCTGGTGACCGACAAGATTTGTGCAGGTATTAAGGAGAGCGGTATTAAGATGGTTTCCCTCTCCCTCGATGGTGATACAGCTGAAGTGCATGATGATTTTAGAAATCAGTCCGGCGCCTTTGCTGGCATGATGAACGCCGCCAAGCTCTTTCGGGCCAATGATATTCCCTTTCTCATCAACTCCTCATTCACGATTCGCAATAAAGAATCCATCCCTGGGGTGTATAGGCTGGCCAAGTCCCTTGGCGCTGTTGCGTGGTATATGTTCATGATTGTTCCCACCGGTCGTGGTGAGGATATTATGGCAGAGCTTGTGCCCCAGGCCATGTATGATGAACTGCTGGAATGGCATTACGAGATGGAAAAACATGAGGATGAGATCCTCGTGCGTCCCACCTGTGCCCCCAGTTATTACCGTTTGGTGCTGGAGAAGAAGAAGGAGCTGGGTGATGATTTCAAACAACGTAGTCTGAAGTTTTCCACCGGCGGCTCGAAAGGCTGTCTCGCCGGCCAGATGATTTGCCTCATTGATGTGGATGGCAATGTGCTCCCCTGCAGTTATTTCCCCCTGGCAGCCGGGAATATCCGCGAGCAGTCCTTCAAGGATATCTGGGAAAATTCCAAACTCTTCCATGATATGCGTGATTTCAAGGCCTATAAGGGGAGATGCGGTGCCTGTGAATATGTGAATGTCTGTGGTGGCTGCCGGGCCCGGGCCTACGCTATGACCGGCGACTATATGGCGGAAGAGCCATTTTGTAAGCATATCCCCCGGAATTATAAGGGTTGAGTGTTGTTGCTGCTGAGATGGGCAGACTCATGTATTCTGCCGTTACTCTTTAAGATAAAAGCCTGAGATTTTTTTGCTACAGAATCACCTGGACATGCTGAACTAGTCGTCCTCTGCGATTTTGTCCCCGCAAACCTGCAAAGTAAATCTCATCGGCATAACCATAGTAAAAACATATGAATGATACTTTTTTGAAGGCATGTAGAGGCGAAGCAGTTGATTATACCCCTATCTGGATTATGCGCCAGGCTGGACGGTATCTTCCTGAGTACCATAAGGTTCGCTCAAAAATGACCTTTCTGGAGCTCTGTAAGACTCCGGAGCGGGCCGCTGAGGTGACCATGCAGCCTGTGGATATTATCGGGGTTGATGCGGCGATCCTCTTCTCCGATATTCTGGTGACTCTTGATGCCATGGGTATGGAGCTTACCTTTAAGGAAAAGCAGGGGCCTGTCTTGCCCAATCCCATCCGCAGTCAGGCTGATCTGGACAAGCTCATTGATCCGGATCCCATTGATAAGCTGGGCTATGTGATGGATACCATCAGCCTGCTGCGCAAAGAGCTGCAGGTGCCGCTCATCGGTTTTTGTGGCGCACCCTTTACCCTGTCCACCTATGCCATTGAAGGAGGCTCTTCCAAGGCCTTCTGGTCCACCAAGAAGATGATGTATCAGGCCCCGGAACTATACCACAATCTGATGAGGCGTATTACCGCATCCCTCATTACCTATCTGCAGGCCCAGGTTGAAGCTGGCGCCCAGGCCCTGCAGATCTTTGACTCCTGGGCCGGTGCTTTGTCTCCGGGTGACTTTTCAGAGTTTGCCCTGCCCTATGTGCAGGATATTATCACGGCCTTGAAGCCCTCTGGCGTTCCACTCATTTACTTTGCCAATAATTGTGCCGGATTGCTGGATCTGACCCCTGAGTCCGGGGCGGATATCCTCGGTATTGACTGGCGGGTGGATATTCCCAAGGCCATTGAGGCCTTTGGCCCTGATATTGTCATTCAGGGAAATCTTGATCCCATTGCCCTGCTTCTCCCTGAGGATAAGCTTGAGAAACGTGTTGCTGCCATTGTTGAGCGGGGTAAAAAGGCCAAGGGTCATATCTTTAACCTGGGGCATGGCATCCTCCCTGAGACGCCGCCTGCAAAGGCAAAATTTGTGGTTGATGCGGTACATCGTTTGTCAAAGCGCTAGATTAGGTGGGTTAGGTGAGTTAGGTGTTTAGTCTGTAGTGTGTTCGATTGTGGTTCCCCTCCCTATTCAATTAGGGGGATGCCTACAGGCGAACCATTCTTCTCGGAAAAAAAACTACGGACTAAGCAACCTTCAGACTAAATAGGAGTGTTAACCCCGACCTCAAGAAATGATTCCAACCGTAGCAGAGTGTACCAGCCTCATGGAAGAATATGGGATGCTGGATAATATCAGAGATCATTCCCTGCAGGTGGCGCGGGTGGCAGTCATGCTGACGCGTGAACTGGTGAAGGCGTCATCTCCCATCGCGCCCGGCGCTGGCGCTCCTGCGCTGGATGAGGATCTTGTTGTAGCCGGCGCCTTGCTTCATGATATTGCCAAGACCCCATGTTTGAACGGCACGTGTAGTCATGCTGAACTGGGTGGTGAAATCTGCTTAAGGCATGACTGTGGAGAAGTTGCTGTTATTGTCCTGGAGCATGTTATCCTAGCTGATTATAATCGGCCCATATCGGCGACTGAAGTTGTCTATTATGCCGATAAGCGGGTTCGCCATGCTGAGATTGTCTCCCTTGCCGAGCGTCAAACCTATATAGAAGATAGATATGGGCTGGGCAAGCAGGAGATTATTGATGCCATCCGTTTGAATTTCGGCCAATGTTATGATGTGGAACGACGTATTTTTTCGGATTTACCCATAGCTCCGGAGGCCGTTGCCCAGCTGGTTGAGTCCAGCAGCTTTCCTTTTTGAGCGAGTTTATGGGGGAGTGGCCATTTCAGGGCTGAAAAGGAATAAAAATGTTATGGCAAAAGACATAAAAAAACAAATCGGCGTACTTCTCCTCAACCTTGGCGGGCCTGAGCGGTTGCCGGATGTTGAGCCCTTCCTGTATAATCTCTTTTCTGATCGCCAGATCATCCGTTTATCCCCCCTGCCTTTTCTGCAAAAGCCCATTGCCTGGCTTATTGCCCACCGTAGAGCACCAAAATCCTGTAAGGCCTATGCGCAGATCGGCGGTGGTTCGCCCTTAAAGAGGATTACCGGTGAGCAGGGGCAGGCCCTTGAAGAGCGGCTTGCATCTATTGCTGATTTCAAGGTGGAAATGGTTATGCGCTACTGGCATCCAGGTGCCGAGGAGGTGCTTGAAGAATTTGGCCAGGCTGGCATTACGGACATTGTTGCCCTGACCCTCTATCCCCATTATTCCTTGGCCACCACCGGTTCCTCCCTGCTTGATTTGGAGCAGGCTGCTGCAAAACTGGACTATGACTTTCACATCACCCCGGTTGCATCTTGGCCTGACCAGGCCGAATATGTGCATTGTCTGGTTCGGGGGATCCGCCAGGAGATTAAGAAACTTCCGGCCGCTGTTTCACCAACTATTGTCTATTCGGCCCATAGTCTGCCGGTGAAGTTTATTGAAGAGGGTGATCCATATCTCGATGATTTGGCCAAGACGATTAGCGCCATTGAGAAGCAGACAGGGCTGGGCGGCACCCTGTGTTTTCAGTCCCGTTCAGGCCCTGTGGAGTGGCTTGCGCCGTCAACGCCCCATACCCTGACTGAGCTGTCAGCCCAGGGGGTGAAGGATGTGGTGATGGTGCCCATCAGTTTTGTCTCTGACCATGTTGAGACCCTGTATGAAATTGATATTCAATATGGTGAACTGGCTGAGGGGTTAGGTATCCGCTTGCACCGGACACGGTCCCTCAATACGGAACCTGAATTTATTGAAGGACTGGCAAAGCTTGTCAGAGAGGCTTGCTCTGCTCAGGGCTGGCTGGATGCATCTAAGCAGTTGTAAAAAACATGGTCACTGAGATGTCCATAGCTGCATAAAGAGGTGTAAAGAAATTGCTGCAACGGAGTCTACGCTTACCTTGGTTAACATTCTGGCCCCTTATGTGAAAGGCCGGGAAAAAATCAAGCCGCTTGCCAGTCATGCTTAACCTGAAGCCTCAACGTTCTCAACCCTGAATTCTCCCTACCTTCTTTTAAATCGGCGCCTGATACCTGCGCATCCGCACATTCAGTAAAATTCCAATTCCAGCCATGGTTGTCAGGAGCGATGATCCTCCATAGGAGAAGAGGGGTAGGGGCATACCCACCACGGGCAGCAATCCCATAATCATGGCCAGATTAATAAAGGCCTGCCAGAAGATGAGTGAAACCACCCCGACACAGAGCAGGGTGCCGAATTTATCACGGGATGAAACCGCAATATTCAGCCCCCAGAAGATAAGGGAGAAGTAGACGGCGAAAAAGAAGAGGGAGCCGAGGAATCCCCATTCCTCGGCCCAGATCGAAAAGGCAAAGTCGGTATGCCGCTCTGGCAGAAAGTCCAGTTGGCCCTGGGTTCCCTGAAGATAGCCTTTACCCCAAATCCCCCCGCTGCCCACGGCAATTTTTGACTGGGTGATATGGTAGCCTGTGTTCAGCTTGTCGATATCCGGGTTGAGAAAGGTTTCAATCCGCATTTTCTGGTAAGGCTTGAGAACGAATCTCCAGCCAAGCCCGATAAGGGTTAGGGCAATGGTAACAAGGGTCGCAAAGGTTACGAAGCGCAGTTTGACAAAGAGGGTCATGGATACGAATACAAAACTGAGCATGAGTGCGGTGCCAAGATCCGGCTGCTTGAGGATGAGTAAAAACGGAACACCCATGAGGATGATGGGTACGATGAGCTCGGTAAAGGTGAATCCCTTCCCCGTATCTTTTCTGAAATAATAACTGGCAAGGGTGATGACCAGCATGAGCTTGGCCGGTTCAGAGGGCTGCAGCCTGAAAAAACCGAGATCAATCCAGCGCTGCGTGTCTGCATGGGATTCACCCATGAAGAGTGAAAAGAGCAGGAGGCCAATGACGCCTGCATAGAAGATGTAATTCAACTCCACCAGGATCCTGTAGTCAAAGGAAACCATGGCGAGCATGAGCCCAAAGCCCATGATGAAAAAATAAAGTTGTTTGATGTACACCGGGGTGCCGTATTGGGGCGCTGAGTATACAGCGCTGTACAGGTTGGCGATGCACATGGCGCCAATGAGGGCGACAATACCCAGGAGGACCCAGTCGAAGTTGTGGAGGAGACGTCTGTCGAATTTAAACATTGTTATTCCAGGAATAGGTGTTGAGGTGACCCCCCATGGGGGGCTTGGGCAGAGGTGCTATTTTTATTCGTCCACCTGATTCTTGACTCCTCTATTCTGTTTTCTAAAATATTCTTCAAGTACGGCCTTTGCTACAGGCCCGGCTGCCGAGCCGCCATGGCCGCCATGTTCAACCATGACGGTCACGACTATTTCTGGTTTATCCGCAGGGGCATAGCAGGTGAACCACGCATGGTCAAGATACTCCCATGGGATATCTTCTTCATCTACGCCTTCAAATTGTGAGAGACGAACGACCTGGGATGTCCCTGTCTTGCCGGCAATTTCTATTGTGTCGAGTTTGGCGGCCTTGCCGGTGCCATGGGGTGATTGTACTGCTGCATGCAGTCCCGTACGGATGAGCTTAAAGGCCTGGGGAGTGCCGAGGGCCGTGCCCTTCTGTTCGGGGGTAAATGTCTTGATGGTGGTGCCGTCCGGGTCTTTAATGGACTTGAGGAGTTGCGGTTTGTAGAACAGACCGTTATTGGCCAGGGCCGCGGTCATCAGGGCAACCTGGAGGGGCGTGGTAAGGTTGAACCCCTGACCAATGGAAACGGATACGGTTTCACCCTGTTGCCACCCTTGATTTTTAACGCGATGTTTCCACTCCTTGGTGGGGACAAGGCCGCTTTTTTCGTTTTCAAGGATAATCCCGGTTTTCTCTCCCAACCCCAGGCTTCTGGCGTAGCGGGCCAAGGTGTCAACACCCAGCTCCTGGCCGATGTGATAAAAATAGACATCACAGGATTCCGCCAGGGCCTTTTTGAGATCAACATCCTTGCCATGGCCCCATTTTTTCCAGCAGCCATAGGTGTGGCCATGGAGTTTGAAGGAGCCGTAACAGGGGATATTGGTTTCCGGCGTAATAACGCCCTCCATCAGCCCTGCTAATGCCGTAACTATTTTATAGGTTGAGCCTGGCGGATATTGACCCTGAATGGTTTTGTCCAGGAGCGGGTTCATGGGGTCATTGAGCAGACTGTCCCAGTTCTTCTGGGAAATGCCGCCGATGAAATGTTCAAGGTTGACTTGGGGCGAACTGGACAGGGCCAGCAGTTCACCGCTGCTGATATCCATGGCAATAACGGCTCCAGACCTTCCTGCCATGGACTCTTCGGCTTTCTGCTGGAGATCAATGTCAAGGGTGAGCTGGATGTCATTGCCTGGTAGCGGCTCGTTCAGTTTCAGCTGCTGCTGTTCCAGGCCATGTACATTAACCTCAAAGATGCGTTCCCCCTTTTTACCGCGAAGCTCCTCTTCATATATCTTTTCAAGCCCCATCTTGCCGATTTGATCGCCACCTGCATACTCAGCGCTGTTTTGTTTCCGCAGCTCTGTCTTTGATATCTCTGCCAGATAACCCACAAGATGTGAGCCCATATTGTTGTAATTATAGGTGCGTGACGGCACGGCCTCAATGCGGATGCCAGGGAGTTCGAGGGAGTGGTTTTCAATGAAGGCTACGGTTTCCCAGGTTACATCCTCTTTGAGGCGGATGGGTATATAATTGGGGTGACTTCCTTCTTCCCGAATATGGCTCAGGATGTCGGACATGTCTTCTGTGAGGATATGGGACATCTTCTGGAGAACCAGATCCGGTTCTTCGGCATCGTCTCTGGTCCAGAGAATGTTGAATAGGGGCCGGTTGGAGATGAGAATACGATTATATCGATCAAGAATATTGCCGCGGGGGGCGCTGATCTGTAATTTTCGGACGCGATTATTTAAGGCCTTTTCCTTATACAGATCACCCTGGTTAATTTGCAGAAACCATAAGCGCACCACCAGAATAGCAATGAAGAACACCATGACAATAATGGTGAGGTCAACTCTCTTTTTGAGGACGGCAAGTTCCTCGTCATTCACAGTATTGATCCGGTCTAACAGGCGACGACTCATGGGGGGTTATTTCACTGGTTTGGTTAGTTGCGGAATTTGTTTCCACGTTTTGGTTTGATGAGAATCTGCAGGGCGTTTTTGGGGTTAAAGGTATCCATGGAAAATCTGTAGAATTTAAAACAGGGAATCGTGATCAGACCCAGCATGAAGAAACGAATGAAGAGGTCTGGCCAGCTCCAGAGCAGATCCGTTGCTGGTGCAAGGGATGACACTATGACAAAAATAAAACAGGATACAAAGAGGTAGCTGGAAAGAACCAGGGGGATCTGGTGAGGTGCTTCCGAGAGGACAAGGGGGCGTGATAATCCCTTGATGACCAGGAACAGCGCGAGATAGGTAATGGGGTGCAGTCCTGAGTAGACCCCGCTGAAAATGTCGGTGATCATGCCGATATAAATAGTCAGGACGGTTCCCCGGATGATATCAATGTGCACTGCAATGAAGACAATGAGGATGAATAGAGGGTCAAGCTGGCTGAACCACCCAGGTAGAGCGGGGAATAGGGAGGTCTGCAGGATGAGAAGCCCGGTGCTGAGGAAAATAAAAGGAGCGCAGGGCATGGCTAGTTAACCAGCGAATTTTGTTGAAGGATAACGATGAGGTATTCCAATTGACTGAAGTTGACGGTTGGTTCAGCTTCGACTTTTTGAAACATGCCCCTTCTGGTCTTGGTCACCTTGGTGACGGTTGCAATGGGTATTCCCTTGGGGAATGAACCGCCAAGCCCTGAAGTGATAATGATATCCCCCTGGCTGACATCGGCATTCTTGAGAACATACTGCAGGTGATACTCCTGGGCGCCCCGGCCCTTTATAATGCCCTGGACCCTGTTTTTCTGGATGAGGGCGTTGACTGCTGAATTCTGATCATGGGCCAGAAGGACTTTCGAGCTGGTTCTGGAGGTTTCCAGGATCTGACCCACAACACCTTCCACGGTGACGACAGGCATGCCTTTTTCAATGCCGTCCCCTGCACCCCGGTCAATGGTGAGGGTGTGAAACCAGAGGGATGGATCTCGGCCTATGATCTGGGTTGTGATGGTGGGTGACTGGATCGACTCTTTGAAGTCAAGGAGCTTGTGCAGCCGCACATTGGCGGCCATGGCTTCACGGTACTCCTGGTTTGCCAGGAGACTTTTGTCAAGTTCTGCCCGCAGAAATTTGTTTTCACCCCGGACATCCCACAGGGCGATATAGCTTTCCCATATATGATTCACTCCGCCGCTAATGCGGGTGACAATATATTGCCCTTTGCCCACCACGTCGAGACCAAATTTCTGCGGTCCATTGAAATGGCTGCGGCCGATTGACGCAACAATAATGATCAAGAGCACGGTGATGAGGAGACCGAAAATGAAATATTTATTGATGGAGCTGCGTCTGGATCTTTTGGCCATAGGTTTTTTAAGGACGAAGATTAAGGGCTATGTGCTGCTGGTCTACTGAAAGGCACGAGGAACGGATTCCCTGTGGCCCCACTCTTTCCTGGTTTTGAGCAAGGAGGGGTCAGGAGACCATAATGTCCTTGAGCACATCGATATTCTCAAGGGCCTTTCCTGAACCAAGCACAACAGAGGATAAGGGGTCATCCGCAATGATGATTGGTAACCCTGTTTCCTTGCTCAAACGTTTGTCGAGATTCTTCAGCAGCGCTCCGCCGCCGGTGAGGACAATCCCCTGGTCAACAATGTCAGCAGAGAGTTCAGGGGGGGTGCATTCGAGGGCCATTTTCACTGCCTCAATAATCGCATCAATCTGCTCACTTATGGCGTGCATGATCTCTTCAGAGTTGATGGACAGGGTCTTGGGAACGCCGCTGACAAGGTCACGTCCCTTGATGTCCATGGTTAAAAATGGTTCCTCCGGCATTACATCGCCGATGGTGGTTTTGATAACTTCTGCCGTATGTTCACCAATGGCAAGGCTGTGCTGGCGTTTAATATGGTGCAGGATGGCATCATCCATCTTGTCACCGGCTACACGAACGGATTTAGCATAAACAATTCCTGCCAGGGAAATAATGGCCACCTCCGTGGTGCCTCCGCCGATATCAACAATCATATTGGCCGTTGGTTCTGTAATGGGAAGGCCTGCGCCAATGGCCGCGGCCATTGGCTCTTCTATGAGATATACCTCCCGGGCACCGGCGGATTCAGCCGATTCCTTCACCGCTCTTTTTTCCACCTGGGTAATGCCGGAGGGGACAGAGACAATGATGCGGGGATGCACAAGGGTGCGCCGGTTATGGACCTTGTTGATGAAGTAGCGGAGCATGGCCTCGGTGACTTCAAAATCAGCGATGACACCATCCTTAATGGGGCGAATAGCCACAATATTTCCAGGGGTACGGCCAAGCATGCATTTGGCATCTGTTCCCACCGCAAGAACCCTGTTGGTTCGGCCATCCTGGCGGACAGCAACCACGGACGGTTCTCTGAGAACGATTCCCCTTCCTTTGACATAAACAAGGGTGTTGGCAGTGCCGAGGTCAATGGCTAAATCATTGGAGAGCCATCCGAATAGAGAGTCAAAAGGTGAAAACATGGGTCGCGGTCCTTTACGTATGAATGAAAAAAAACGATGATGGTGGAGAAACCATGGATTACTTCAATGGATAATGAGAAGTGAAAAATAGTTCGTTATTTAAGAGTCGTATGCTTGGTGTGTTTTTCAGTTTCCACTTAACCTGCTGTATGTGCGACGTAAAATAGATCTTCGCTTGTTGTGGATCTGCATTGGTATATAAGAATTATATCCATAGACACATAATTGTTCCGATTATTGAATACCTGCGCCTAAAAGTCAATGAATACGGGTGAAAACCTTAAAAAAATAAAGGGGCCGCCATATGACTGGAGTGAGTGAGGAGGGGGTGGGAGAGAGGTTTTTCAGCCATTATCTGTCGTTGGGGGCAGGAGATTTTTTTTGAGCAGATAATCGGTCGTCTTTGGCATCAAGATATCGTTATAACAGGAGGTTGCATTGTTTTAATGGGTTTGGGTGGATACCCATCCTCACTGTTGCGGCTAGAATGGCTTAAAAAGAATTGACAGAAGGGGTTGTCTCGGCTAAATAGCCAATTCTAAATTGATTGATTTCTGGTGTGGGGCTATAGCTCAGCTGGGAGAGCGCCTGTCTGGCAGACAGGAGGTCAGCGGTTCGATCCCGCTTAGCTCCACCACTTTTCTTTTTTGTCATTTTGGTATATGATTGTTTGTCTCTAGTCGGGGAGGGCCTTTTAAGTTCTTGCCAATATTAGAGATAAGCCTCTGTTGGTTCCGTTGAATTGGCCTTCTTCCACACCACAGAGGCTTTTTTTATGCTCAATGTCCGCCATGTTGGTTCCTGCTCAATATGCGTACCTTTTCACGCTAATCATCCTGTTTTTTTAGCATATATCCTCTCCAGAGTTGTCTCCCCCCTTACTTTTGTGTACGGTATAACCTGTCTAAAATATTCATATTTTGCTGAGGTTTTGCTATGTCTGAAGAATCTTCCCCCCAGTCCCTGCTTGCTCGCTTGAATAAACCTGTTACGGATGAACTTATAATGAAAATCACCAAGGAGGTTGTGGTGAAATTTATTGAAGCAGGGCGCTTGTCTCCTGTGAAGTTTGAGGAGACCTTTGGAGAAATTCATCGGGTGGTGAAGGCTACAGCCCGAGCGGAGTAATTTCTTTCCCGCCTGTTGCGTTGCACTTTTTAGCTATGATGTGTTGACTGTTATTATTGTCCACTGGTGTTCTCCCATGTCCGATACTCCTTTGCCTGTTCTTGATCCTGCGTTAAATAAATTCCCTGATTCCCCGCGCCATATTCATCTCATGGGAATATGCGGCACAGGTATGGGCGCCGTTGCCGGCCTCCTGCAGCAGTCTGGCTATACCATAACCGGGTCGGATAGCGGGGTGTACCCGCCCATGAGTGATTATCTGGCAGAGAACAACATAGTCGTTACCGAAGGATATGGACCCGGTAATTTGCACCCCCGTCCTGATCTGGTTGTGGTGGGTAATGTCATTCGCCGTGAAAATCCAGAAGCCCTTGAGCTGGCCCGTCTAGGTGTGGACTATGTCTCTTTTCCCCAGCTCCTCAGTCATTTTTATCTCTCCCCCAAGACGTCCCTTGTTGTGGCAGGAACCCATGGAAAAACCACAACATCAGCCCTGCTTGCCACGGTGCTTGCCGGGGCAGAGCTTGATCCCAGTTTCATGATTGGCGGCATTGTCCAGGCCTTTAATGCTAATTTTACCATTGGCAAGGGGGAGTATTTTGTGGTGGAGGGGGATGAGTATGACACCGCCTTTTTCGATAAGGGGCCGAAATTCCTCCATTACCAGCCGCATATCGCCATACTCACCTCTGTCGAGTTTGATCATGCGGATATTTATGCCGACTTTGATGCGGTGAAGGATTCTTTCAGAAAACTCATTGAGATTATGCCGGATGACGGCACATTAATCGCCTGTTTTGACTATGAGGTGGTACGTGAACTCTGCTCCCTGGCAAGATGCAGGGTCATTTCCTATGGCAGTGATCCTGCCTTTGACTATTGCTATGGTGATCTTGATATCGGTGCTGATGTCACGAGCTTCGCGCTGCTGCGGTCGGGTCAGCCTGCGGGTATGTATAGGAGTGTCTTGCCGGGTAAGCATAATGTCTTGAACAGTATGGCGGTTATCGCAGTCCTTGATACGATCGGCGTTGAGCCTGGTATTATAGCCCGTGAATTACAGCTGTTTCAAGGGGTACGAAGGCGTCAGGAGGTGCGTGGTGTTGAGGATGGTGTTGTGGTTATTGATGACTTTGCCCATCATCCCACTGCCGTAAATGAAACCTTGCAGGCGTTAGCCGGAGCCTATGCGGGTAAACGTCTGGTTGCCGTATTTGAGCCGCGGACAAATTCCAGTCGGCGGAATATATTTCAAGAGGATTATGCCAGGGTGTTTGGCGGGGCCGCTGAGGTGGTGATTAAGGAGCCGGATCCACTGGATGGGGTTCGGGCCGAGGATCATTTCTCGGCCGCTGTTCTGGCTGAAGCACTGAAGGCCCAAGGGATTCCGGCCCGATGTTTTGCAGATGTGGAATCCATATTGGCGTATCTTCTAAGAGCGCTGCATGCGGATGATGTGGTGGCGGTGTTATCAAATGGCGGCTTTGGTAATATTCATGCACGGTTGCTTGACGGCTTGCGCCAGCGAGCACTGCGTTCGTGAAAGATGCAACGGTTGCATCACCATCTCTGCTGGCACCTCGTAATTTCCATGAAAAATAATACCCATTTGCGGTGGAACAGGGGTGCGGAAAAGGACTGTAACTCTATGCATATTTAATAATTATAAAAGAGGGTCAACAGTTCAAAAAGCGCATTTTTATCACCACTTATACTTCCGTAGATGTACGTGGGCCGGGTCACCTTAATCACGCTCAGTCTCCTTGTATCTCTCGTAATTCCGGCAAGTTAAAGTCTGTCCCTGGCTGGCGTGTAAAAAATGAATAGCTATTCATAAAGTTGTGAATGGAGACCCATTTTTTAGTTGACACATTGTGAAACGTGGGCTAGAAAACACCCTACTTAAGCAGAAGTCTATATGCTTAACTTTTAGTTGTCTGCTGGAAACGGTCGCGGGTCTGGTTAACTGGACAGCAGTAATGCAGCCGTCTCTGCATGATAATAAAAGAACATTGCCATAAAAATGGAAGGGGAGTTCCAGTGGCGGATGTTTTTAAAGGGAGTGAATGTCGTGGATATGTCAGTAACTTCTATTGGTGACCTTTTATATGTCACGCTATTCTTTTTTGGTGGTTTGGGCTTTTGTCTCGGGCCATTTCTTGCCGTTTTCCTGTTAAGTCCGAAAAAAACAAGAAACATTGACAATAAAACCGGTCAGTTTATCGAATGCGGTATGGAGCCTATTGGCTCTGCCTGGATTCGGTATGGCGTTGTGTACTATTTATACGCCCTGATGTTTTTGGCCTTTGATGTTGATGTCCTGTTTCTGTTCCCCGTGGCCATGGCCTATAATCAGGGTCAGTTTGCCGGTGGGATGCGAGACTTTATTGAAGTGTTTATTTTCGTTGGAATCTTGTCATTGGCACTTGTATATGCCTGGAAAAAGGGAGTCTTCAAGTGGGATCGGAAAGTATACCAGAATCAATAGTTCAACTGTCTACAGTTGATAAAGTTTTGGCCATGGGGCGTTCAAATTCCCTCTGGCCTATGACCTTTGGCTTGGCATGTTGCGCCATTGAAATGATGGCAGCAGGTGCATCACGGTTTGACCTGTCCCGGTTTGGGGCAGAGGTGTTCAGGCCTTCACCCCGCCAATGTGATGTCATGATCGTTGCGGGCACCATCTCGAAGAAGATGCTGCCTGCCGTAAAGACCTTATATGATCAAATGCCTGAACCGAAATGGGTCATTGCCATGGGCAATTGTGCCATTTCCGGCGGACCGTTTAAGTTTGACGGTCAGTATGGCATTGTTGAGGGAGCAGATACCTTTTTGCCGGTGGATGTTTATATCCCTGGTTGTCCACCACGGCCTGAGGCCTTGATTGAGGGTATTCTGCAACTGGAAGAAAAGATCGTTGGTTACCGTCGTCCACGTTGGCCACGAGTAGAATCTGGGTTGAGTCAGCCATGAATAAAGCAACGATTACGACACAATTAAGAGCGCTGGCCGCGACAGGAATGGTTGATGAGCCGGAAACCGCACCTGCCCCAGTTGTCGAAGAGGTAGAAGAGGGTGCTAAAAAGAAGGCTGCTCCTCCTGCTCCACGTAAGAATGGTCTTTTGGAAGTTGATCCGGCCCGGAAGGGTGTGCATCTGGATGTGCAGCTGAACGGTGATCAGGTCGTCGCTGCCGCCCAGGCTCTTGATGCGGAAGGCATGCAGCTTGAGGCTATTACCGGTGTTGACTGGATCAATGATAATGAGCTTGAGCTCGTGTATGACTATTCCTACACCGGCGGCGAATTCTTTCGGGTTGTGGTTCGGGCCCGTATTCCACGTGATGAACCCAATATCAGTACCTTATGTGATGTTTTCCCTTCTGCCAACTGGCATGAACGTGAAACATATGATTTCTTCGGAATTAATTTTGAGGGACATCCTCAACTGGAAAACCTGCTTCTACCCGAAGACTCAGATTTCCATCCACTGTTGAAAGACTTCAAAGGTTGCTAAGCTATGAGTAGTCAAGCACTCAGTCAAAATCAGGAAGTATTCGAGTTAAATCTTGGTCCTCAGCACCCTGCAACCCATGGTGTTTTGCGGGTTAAGCTGGTGATGGACGGAGAGTATGTCGTCGATGCTGAGCCTGTACTTGGATATATCCATCGTATGCATGAATTGATGGGAGAGAATCGGACCTGGGCTCAGTATCTGCCCAATATGGGAAGATTGGATTATCTCTCAGCCCTGTCATATAACCTCGGTTATGTCGAGCTTGTTGAGAAAATGATGGGGATTGAAGTTCCTGAGCGAGCTGAATATATACGTGTCCTCACTACGGAACTGAATCGTATCTCCAGTCATCTCCTCTGGTTCGGGGCGTTCGTTCTCGATCTCGGCGGGTTTACGCCGTTACTCTATGCCTTTGATGATCGTGAGCAGATCCTTGATCTCCTCGAATCGGTCACCGGTTCACGGCTGACCTATTGTTATTACCGCTTCGGCGGTTTGTACAACGATGTGGATGATGATTTTCTCACCGGCTGTACCCAGTTTCTCAAGCGTCTGCGTTCCAGAATGCCCATGTACCATGATCTGGTAACGGGTAATGTGATTCTTCGTCAGCGTCTTGTTGATGTGGGTCCTATCTCGGCTGAGATGTGTCGCCGCTATGGTGCTACCGGACCGGTCCTGCGTGGTTCCGGCGTCAATTATGATGTGCGCAAGAATGAGCCGTATTCAATCTACCCTGAACTTGATTTTGATGTTCCGGTGTATAATGAGTGCGATTCCATGGCCCGCTATATGGTGCGGATGGATGAGATCGAGCAGTCCATGCGGATCATTGAGCAATGTATTGCGCAGATGCCTCAGGGAGACATTATGGCTCCTAAGGTTCCGAAGATGATTAAACCGGAGGTTGGTGATTATTATCACGCTGTTGAAGCAGCTCGGGGCACCTTTGGTATTAGAACGGTGAGTGATGGGAAGAATCAGGCCTATCGCATGAAGCTACGGGCCCCGACATTCTGCAACTTGAGTCTGTTCCAGGAGGCAAGCAAGGGCATGCTCCTTGCCGATGCACTGGCGTTCATGGGAAGCCTTGATCTGGTTATTCCAGAGATCGACCGCTAAGGAGAGAAAGAGATGGATATTAATTTAGTATATATGGTTCTTTTCCTTGCGGGCATTATTGGTTTTGCCGCATTAAATGCAGCCTATCTTGTTTGGGTTGAACGGAAGGGCGCTGCCCGTATTCAAAGGCGAACTGGCCCGAGTGAAGTTGGTTTTGCCGGTCTGCTGCAGCCCCTGGCTGACGGTGCCAAGCTCATGAGTAAGCAGATTCTTTTCCCTGACGGAATAGATAAGCCGCTCTTTATGCTTGCACCTATGTTTGCCATGATTCCTGCTGTCATGATCCTGGTGACCATTCCCTTTGGCCCCGTCGGCTTTGGTCCTTTTGCGGACTTCATGCTCGTGGCCCGGGAAATGAACATCGGTCTGCTGATGATCTTCGCCTTTGCCTCGGTCAATGTGATGGCGCTCCTGCTTGGCGGCTGGTCTTCTAAAAATAAATATGCCGTTATCTCGGCAGCGCGTGCCGTAAGTCAAGACATTGCCTATGAGATTCCCATGATTCTCATCGCCATTACCATTGTCATGACCACAGGCTCCATGCATCTCAGTACCATTGTCGAAAGTCAGGCGGGCGGATTCTGGAATTGGAATTGGCTGCCGCTGCAGGGCAATCTCTTCGGTCCTGTAACCTTTATTATCTTCTTCATCTGTTCTCTTGCTGAAACAAACCGTGCCCCGTTCGACCTTGGTGAGGCGGAATCAGAACTCATCGCCGGTTTCCATACCGAGTATTCAAGTATGGGCTTTGGTCTGTTCTTTATGGGTGAGTATGCCAATATCGTAATTGGTGCCGCATTAACAACCATCCTCTTCTTGGGCGGCTGGCTCAGCCCACTGCCGGCATCAATTCCTTTCATCGGCGCCCCGAGTGTAGTTTGGTTCCTCTTAAAAATGTATCTGCTGATCTGGACCGTTGTTCTGATTCGCTGGACATATCCACGGGTTACACTGTGGTCATTATTAAACTTGGCCTGGAAAATAATGATTCCTTTTGCGCTGGTCAATTTACTCGGCAGTGCAGCGCTTATCAAAATTTTACCAATGCTCGGACTATAACAGTTCACTTTAGACTCATTGACCAGGAGAAGAGGCCTTCGATATGGCTGGATATTTTAAAAGTATATTGACAGGAACTAAGAGTTTGGTGACCGGGTTGAAAATTACCCAGGCTGAATTCTTTAGAAAACCTATCACCCTGCAGTACCCCCATGAAGTCCTGGTAATGACACCACGCTATCGCGGTCATATCCAGCTGGTGAAGAACCCTGAAACGGGAACCCACCAATGTATTTCCTGTGGACTATGCCAGAAAGGTTGTCCTTCCGGCTGTATTACGGTTCGGGGCGAGAAGCGGGAAGGCGTGAAGGGTAAGGTTCTGGTTCAATATGATCTTGATTTCACTACGTGCAGCTTGTGTGGTCAGTGTATTGAGAATTGTAAGCCCGGGGCGATTGAATTTTCCCTTGAGTACAATTTGGCTTCCACCAGAAAGGAAGATTTTCACTATGACTTGCTTGCACGTCTGGAGGAGCAAAAATAATGAACATCCAAGAGTTCTATAATTATTTCCAAATTTCACTGGGGGTTGCTGATGTTGTCAAGGAAGGCGTATTCCTCGGCTTTATCCTGGTGACTCTGGGCGGTGCTCTCATGGCAACATGCTCAACGCGAACTATCCGAGCCATTTTCGGCCTGGTGGTTTGTTTTGTTGGTATTGCCGGCATCTACTATTTCTTAAACAGTCCCTTTGTCTCCCTGATGCAGCTCATGATTTATGTGGGTGCTGTGGCGATCACCATCGCTTTTGCCATCATGCTTGCTGAGCCTGATGAAAATAAGAGGGCAGCAAAGACGCCTCCCCTTGCCGGACCCTTTGCGGTACTGCTCGGTGCCAGTGTGACATGGGCCCTCGCTGCGGCTTCTCTGGGGGCCAAATGGATGGCACCAGCCATTGTCGTGAATGAAGGAACGGTAACCCAGGTTGGTGAAGCACTTCTTACGAAATACAGCATGGCTTTTGAGTTGGTCTCAATTGTTCTGCTCTTAGCAATACTTGGTTCACTTGTTGTGGCCAGATCCGGGAGAGATAAAGAATGTTAGCCTTAAGCACCCAGCTCAACACCTATCTCCTTCTTGGGGCAATGCTCTTTGGTTTTGGGGTATTCGGGTTGGTCAAACGACCATCTCTTATTGGCATGCTCATCGCGGCAGAGCTCGTTCTCTGCGGCGCATCGGTGAACTTCATGGCCTTCAATCATTTTCTGGCACCTGACAAGACTGTGGGCCAGATCATGACATTATTCATCATGGCCATTGCCGCAGCTGAAGCCGCCATTGCCATGAGTATTATTGTCGCCGTTTACAGAAATTATAAGTCTGTGGAAACACAGGACTTGGCTGATCTTCAAGGTTGAGTAGAGGTTAAAGGGACATGGAAATTATCGCACCAACCATTGTTAATTCATCTATCCTGCTGTGGGCATTATTAATACCCTTAGCCGGAGCATTAGGTGTATTTCTCTTTGGTAAAGAAAGTCCAAACTTTCGCGAAGGAAGTTCGATTCTCGCCGCAGTGATGCTGTGTTGTACAGTGGTGTCAATGCGCAGCGCCATCCTTAACGGCGTTATGTATCAGTATCAGTTGTTTGATATCTTGCCGGGAGTCTCATTGACCTTGCGCGCTGACGCCTTTTCAATGATCTTTGCGCTCATTGCTTCATTCCTATGGATATGTGCAGCCTTCTATTCCATGGGGTATATGCGCGGCTCCAATGAACATGCCCAGACACGTTTCAATACCTGTTTTGCCCTGGCTATCTTCGGCGCAATCGGTGTTGCTTTCTCTGACAACCTGTTCACCATGTATCTCTTCTATGAATTTGTATCGATTACCACCTATCCTCTGGTTGCCCATCATCAGGATGAGGAGGCCTTTGAAGGCGCGAAGAAATATATTGTCTACCTGACCACCACGGCAAAGGGGTTGTTGCTCCCTGCCATGATCCTGATCTATGTCATCACCGGTACGCTGGATTTTCCTACCAATATCTATCAGGGAATGTTCCCCGCAGATACCGAGTCATGGATGGTGACCATGCTCTTTGTTTTCTGTCTCTTCGGATTTGCCAAGAACGGTGTGATGCCGTTTCATCATTGGCTCCCCGGAGCCATGGTTGCACCGACCCCTGTTTCCGCCCTTCTGCATGCGGTAGCTGTAGTAAAGGTCGGTGTGTTCTCCACCTGTCGCGCCTTTCTCTACATCTTCGGTGTCGACACCATGGACAGGCTGAACCTTGGAATTCCAACCGCCTATTTTGTCGGCTTTACCATTATTATGGCATCGGTGATTGCCCTCACAAAGGATAACCTGAAGGCACGACTGGCCTACTCAACCGTAAGTCAGCTGTCCTACATTATTCTGGGCGTCTGTCTCCTGACCCCCCATGGCATGGAGGGTGGTCTGGTGCACATTGCCAACCACGCC
Organism: Desulfobulbaceae bacterium; assembly: GCA_027859235.1. Taxonomy (GTDB): domain Bacteria; phylum Desulfobacterota; class Desulfobulbia; order Desulfobulbales; family SURF-16; genus JAJRUT01. The sequence goes on along the minus strand of JAQIBE010000103.1, from coordinate 40,400 downwards.
TTCTCTAAAATCACCTTATTCTTCTGTGCCGGTGCCATCTACATTGCCACCCATAAGAAGAATGTCTCGGAACTGAGCGGCCTCGGCCGCAAGATGCCCTGGACCTTTGGTGCCTTTGCCATCGCCTCACTCAGTATGATCGGCGCGCCTCCAGTGGCGGGATTTGTTACTAAATGGTGGCTTCTTGTGGGCACCATGGAGGCCAGCAAAATTGACCCCATGGCCACAGGCATCATCCTCATTCTTCTGGCGTCAACGCTCTTGAATGTGGCTTACTTTGCCCCTATTACCATTAAGGCCTTTTTCGGAAAAGACCCGGAGGGTGAGCCTTATGAAGGCATCAAAGAGGCGCCGCTCGCCATGGTCATTCCTCTATGTATCGCGTGTTCAATTTCAGTTTATATAGGTATTCAACCTCAATTCTTCATGGATCTCGTTGTGAAGGTGGTGACAGGATGATAGTCTCAATTATCGATTATCTCAGGGATCGTCTGAAATATGTCAACCGTATCTGCTATGTTGTGATGGCAGGGGTTGCTGTATGGGGCTCGCTGGTTGCCTATGGCAATCATCACGCCCATACCCAGATCGAGCAACTCCCATTTTTCTGGTCAATCTTTGGATTTTTGGCCTGTACGATCATTATCATTTTTTCCAAGTGGTTCGGCCACTCCGGTGTCATGGTAAAGGAGGACTACTACGGTGAGTGATTTATGGATGCACCCCTCAGTTTTTCTGATTATCGGGGCCTTACTTGTACCGTTTATGCAGAACCCGGTTGTCCGTAGACCGTTTCTCATGGCTGTGCCAATCCTGACCTTCTTACAGGTTATGGTGGTGAATAGTTCTCCAGGGACCTTCGGTGTTGTTAACTGGATGGACTGGTACCTGACGTTTGGCCGTGTTGATCAACTGTCTATTATCTTCAGTTTCATCATGTCACTCATGTGCTGTGTTGGAACCCTCTATGGCCTGCATAACAAGAATCCCTACGAGCATATGGCCGCCTGGATATACGTTGCCGGTTCACTGGGCGCGATCTATTGCGGTGACTACATTGTCCTCTTTCTGTTCTGGGAACTCATGGCCTTCTCCTCAGTTTTTCTGATCTGGTTCAGAAAACGGGAGAAGTCGAAGGCCGTTGGCTATCGTTACCTCCTCGTGCATACCGCGGGCGGTCTATTCCTCCTTGCCGGTTTTGTTCTGCGCTATCAGGCAACAGGCGGCGATTACTCTTTTGGCCAGCTGGATGTCGATCATCCGACCTTGTACATCTACCTCATAGGTATCGGTCTCATCCTGAATGCAGCGGTTCCGCCGTTTCACTCATGGCTGCCTGATGCCTATGCTGAGGCCACGGTTACGGGCTCGGTCTTTATGTGCGCCTTCACCACTAAAACAGCCATTTATGCCATGGCTCGCTCCCTGGCTGGATTCGATATTCTCATCCCCATGGGTGTCTGTATGGCCCTTTATGGTGTTGTGTATGCGGTGCTTGAAAACGACTGCCGCCGTCTGCTGGCCTGGCATATTATTTCCCAGGTCGGTTATATGGTGACCGGTGTCGGTATCGGTACAGCTCTCGCCATTAACGGGACCTGCGCCCATGCCTTTGCCCATATTCTCTATAAAGGACTGCTCTTTATGGGAACCGGTTCAGTCTTGTACATGACGGGTAAATCCAAGTTTACTGAACTTGGCGGGTTGTATAAGAAGATGCCGCTGACCTTTATCTTTACTATGATAGGTGGTCTTTCCATCTCGGGCTGGCCGCTCTTTTCCGGTTTTGTGTCAAAATCGATGATTATTGCAGCAGCTGCCAACTCACATGTCATGTGGGCAAGCTTTCTGCTTATCCTTGCCTCAGCCGGTACCTTCCTGCATACAGGTCTTAAGGTTCCTTACTTTATCTGGTTCGGCAAGAACAACTGTTCCGATGAAACATGGGAGAAGGCTGCTGATCCACCACTCAATATGCTCCTGGCCATGGGTGTGGCTGCGTTTCTCTGTTTCACTATTGGCTCGTATCTGCCCTTCCTGTATGACATGCTGCCATACCAGTCGGCTGAATTTCACCCATACAACGCATACCATCTTGCTGAGACCTTGCAGATCCTCTGTTTCACCGCACTGGGCTTCTTCCTTCTCCTGTCGAAACTGACACCTGAAGCCAAGATATCCATTGACCTGGACTGGATCTATCGCATGGGTGGCAGACTGTTCCTTTGGTTTGATCGGAAGGTGCTGCAGACCATCGATAATGGTGTCGGTATGATCTGGACCTATTGCGGTATTTATCCACTCATGACTATTTCCAACTTCTGGTCCTGGTTTGATTGGAATGGCATTGATGGGGTTGTTGATGGGGTTGCCCGTTCCGTTCGCGGTCTTGGCGGGCAGGTCCGTAAAATTCAATCCGGCCAGATTCAGAACAATATTTATTTTGCGGCAACAGCGATGGCTATCGCTATTATCGCCTATGTCTTTGCCTAATTTTTATAAGTGAAATTGAGAATGAAAGTTTCGGACTGTATTGCTTCAGTCACAAGAGACCTTCATAGATAAGGGGTTGCAGGGAATGGAATTCATAGAATATAGCGGGCATTTACTGACCTGGCTGATCTTCATACCTTTAATTGGCGCAGGAATTATGTTCATTGTGCCGGGCGAAGAAAATCAAAGACGCTGGGCCTTAGTGGTTACCCTTGGCAATGCATTATTATCATTAAAGCTGTGGGCCGGTTTTGATTCATCCACTGCTGCATTACAGTTTTACGAGCGTACCCCCTGGGTCAAATCGCTTAACATTGACTATGCCGTGGGGATTGATGGGATCAGTCTTCTTTTGATTCTGTTGACGACCTTTATCATGCCGCTTTGTGTCCTCGGTTCCTGGACCTATATCTCTAAGCGCATCAAGGAATTCATGATTTGTCTGTTGGTCATGGAAACTGCCATGGTTGGGGTGTTCTGTGCCCTTGACTTTGTCCTCTTTTATGTGCTGTGGGAAATGATGCTCATGCCGATGTATCTTCTCATCGGTATCTGGGGCGGACCTCGGAAGAAGTATGCCTCCATTAAGTTTTTTCTCTACACCTTAGCAGGCTCTGTGATGCTCCTTGTGGCCATCATTGCCCTCTATTTCCAAAATGGCCATAGTTTTTATATCCCGGATATGATGAACCAACCCTACTCTATGAGTTTTCAGATCTGGGTGTTCCTGGCGTTCTTTCTGGCCTTTGCCATCAAGGTTCCCATGTTTCCGTTTCATACATGGCTACCCGCTGCCCACGTTGAAGCACCTGGCGCGGGTTCTGTAATCCTGGCGTCAGTACTCTTGAAGATGGGTACTTACGGGTTCCTGCGCTTCTGTCTGCCCATAACACCCCTTGCCACCCATGCACTCGGAACCTATGTGCTCTGGTTGTCTGTGGCCGGTATCCTCTATGGTGGTTTTACGGCCCTGGCCCAATCTGATATGAAGAAGCTGATTGCCTATTCATCTGTTGGTCATATGGGTTTTGTGACACTTGGTATATTCTGCTTCAACAAGTCAGGTGTTGAGGGCGCAATCATTCAGATGGTCAATCATGGTATTACGACAGGGGCACTCTTTCTCATGATCGGTATGATCTACGAACGGACCCATAGTCGTGAGATTAAAGATCACTGTGGCCTCGCCTATAGTTTACCGATTTTTGTAACCTTTCTGACCATATTCTCCTTATCTTCTCTCGGCTTTCCAGGGACAAACTCCTTTATTGGTGAGTTCTTGATTCTGGTCGGCGGTTTTCAATTCAATAAGATCGCAGCCGGTGTGTCCATCATCGGGGCTGTCCTTGCGGCGGCGTATATGCTGCGTTTGCTCCAGTATGTGCTGTTTAAAGGGAAAGGCCGCGATGACATCAGCGACCTGAATTTCAGAGAGGCGGTTACTTTGCTGCCCCTCTTAATATTTGTTTTTTGGATCGGTCTTGCGCCAGAACCATTCATGAATGTTATGCATGTATCGGTGAAGAATTTACTCGATCAATATCATAGTATTCAAACTGTAGCATCATTGGCTTTACATTAATTGAAACAATCTTCAGTCGATACGAGATTATCTCTTTAGGGTTTTAACTAGAACTAGGGAATTAATAATATGTTGTTCTTACCAGAATTGTTCCTCCTTGGCGGATCGTTGATTTTGTTTTTCATTACCTTAGGTGATGAAAAAGGCGCCCTCGCCAAAAATGTTACTATTGCCATCGGTCTTGGTATGGCTTTGCTCTGCTATATGTCGATAGATAAGCAGGGGACATTATTTTATACAGCCTACAAGGTTGATTATTTCTCCCAGTTTTTCAAAATTATCATTAGTCTCGGACTTGTTGCCGTGGTCATTTTGACCAGTGATATGAAAGGGATTAATGCCAAGGTCAAGCCGGAGTATTACCTGTTTATGACGCTGTCCTGTCTTGGCCTGGTTTTCCTGGTTTCAGCCAACGAACTCATTACCATATTCATTTCGCTCGAGTTGTCATCCTACGCCCTGTATCTCATGGTCCCCATGCGGGATGATGCAACCGGCGAGATTAAGCAGATGGAAGCCGCGATTAAGTACATCATGTTCGGTGTACTTTCCACAGGCGCCATGCTCTTTGGTACGTCCTATGTGTACGGGTTGACAGGCTCGACCAGTTTGCCTGAAGTCGTTATGGCATTAAGTTCCATGTCAGACAATCCAATTTCATACTTAGCTGTATTCCTCATCCTCATTGGTTTCTTTTATAAACTTGCCATCTTTCCCTTTCATTTCTGGGTACCGGATGTGTATGAGGGTGCGGCAAACGCCACCACCGCTTTTATCGCCACCGTCCCAAAAGTTGGTGCTGTTGCCATTATGGTCAAAATCGTGCTCATGGCCAATCCCAACGGGGCTGACTGGCTCATTCTGATGCTCTCGATTGCTGCCGTTTCCTCCATGTTTTATGGAAACCTTTCCGCGCTGGTGCAGACGGATATTAAACGGATGCTTGGTTTCTCCGGTATTGCCCACGCCGGTTTTATTCTTGTCGGTATGGTGACCCTGGACGAACTCGGTTTTGCTCGGGCCATGTATTATATTATCGGTTATGTGCTGATGAATCTGGCCTGCTTTCTGGTTATCTGCGCGGTTTCCCAGAAGGGTGAAAATGTCAGTCGTGATGACTTGAAAGGGTTGTATAAGAGAGCGCCGTTTTTGGCCTTGGTCTTGCTGGTCTCCATGTTTGCCATGGCTGGTATTCCACCCTTTGTCGGTTTTGCCGGTAAGTTCATGCTTCTTATCGGGGCATTAAAGGCGGGTCATCTTGTTCTTGTGATTCTTGCGGCAATAAACACGGCGATTGCCATTTATTATTATCTCTCCGTGGTTCGGGTTGCCTTTACCTCCGATCCTGGTGATCGACCAGATGTTGAGGTGCGAGGTTCAATGTGGGCCATGGGTCTGGTGCTGATGGCTCTCATCCTTTATCTGGGTGTCGCTCCGGATACGCTCATGGCTATTACCCAAAAAGCAGTTCAGGTGGTTATGTAGCCCCCCTCTGTTTTTATAAGATTGTCTAAAGCCCTTAATCGCGAGATTGAGGGCTTTTTTAATAACTGTTTGCCTGATGGTATTTGCTTTCTGTTAAAAAGGGATGTTGACAAGATTGGGCAAAATATATTAAAGAAGGGCAGTGATTCATGTTTTGAATCATTGAAAGAAGGTTTTTTCTTCTTTTGAGTCTTGTTTTTTTGAGCTTTACTGAAGATGAGATTTTATTCTGAGTTGTGTTTCTTCAAGTGGGCTTTGCCCGCTTTTTTTATTGCCAAAACACGAAGGGTTAAAACAGGCTGTTTTGGCTTATCGCGTTGTAGCTTTGCTTGTTGTGTCTGGTCTTGGCGATTGGAGACAGTAAGCCCCATTTTTGACGGATTTTATGGCTGAGACCCTTGTTGAAAAATTGACAGCACTTGTCGAACCGATTGTTGCGGAACTAGACCTGGAATTGGTTGAGGTGCAGTATCGGCAGGAGCAGCATGGCTGGGTGATTCGCATTATTATTTATGCTGAAGACGGGATCACCATTGAGCATTGCAAGAGTGTCAGTAAAGAGGTGAGTTATCTTTTAGATGTTGAAGATTTTATCACCCAGAAATATCATCTTGAAGTTTCATCTCCTGGTCTGGATCGGCCTCTGACCTCGCCACGGGATTTTGCACGCAATATAAATAAAAAAGTTAAAATTACCCTGGCGGATGGGGATGACATATTCTCAACATCAGGAACCATAGTAAAGGTAGATGACGAAGATATAACATTATTGACTGATAATGAAGAATTAACGTTTCATTATACGGCGGTGAAGAAGGCCAAACTCATTATTGATTTTGGCAAATCAGGTAAATCAAGAAAATAAACTTGAGGCTCCTAACATGTTAGGGGTAATGGGACTATAGATGCTGACAGATCTTAAAAAAATCATAGACCAGGTTAGTCGTGATAAGGGTTTTGATCGGGAGATCCTTGTGGAAGCGCTTGAGTCAGCTGTTTTGACTGCAGCTCACAAGAAATTCGGTATGCGTCGAGATCTTGACGTTCGCTTTAACGAAGAATTAGGTGAAATCGAACTCTTTCAATTTCGCATGGTTGTGGAAGAGGTTCTTGACGAACAGACTGAAGTTTCGTTCGCGGAGGCCAAAGCCCTTGATCCTGAAGTTGAACTCGGTGATGAGCTCGGCTCCAAGATGGATGATGTTGCCGACCTTGGTCGTGTGGCTGCCCAGTCTGCCAAACAGGTCATTATTCAAAAGATGAAAGATGCCGAGCGTGATGTCATCTTTAATATGTATAAGGATCGTGAAGGTGAAATTGTCAACGGTATTGTCCAGCGCTTTGATCGCGGCAATATGGTGGTCAATTTAGGTCGTACGGATGCCTTGTTGCCGAAAAAGGAGATGATGCCGCGCCGGTCATACCGTCAGGGGGATCGTGTCAGGGCCATGCTCAAAGAGGTGCGTGAAAATGCCCGGGATCATCAGTTGATTTTAACGCGTATTTCCAGTGACTTTCTGGTCAAGCTCTTTGCCTTGGAGGTTTCGGAGATTAGTGAGGGTATTGTTCAGATTGTCCATGCCGTACGTGAACCTGGTGCCCGGTCCAAAATAGCGGTTGTTTCCAATGAGACCGATGTAGATCCGGTTGGTGCCTGTGTCGGGATGAAAGGTTCCAGGGTGCAGAACGTCGTTCAGGAGCTTCAGGGCGAAAAGATTGATATTGTCCCCTGGTCTCCGGATCCTGCAAAGTTTGTTGCCAATGCCCTGTCTCCAGCCCAGATTTCCATGGTGCTTGTTGATGAGGATAATAAGTCCCTCCTTGTTGTTGTTCCTGACGATCAGCTTTCCCTTGCCATTGGCCGCGGCGGCCAGAATGTCCGTTTGGCCTCCATGCTTCTGAACTGGCGGATTGATGTGAAGAGTGAAGAGCGTTATGCCAAACACTCCTTACCGGGCTTTCAGTCGTTAAAAATGGTCCCCGGCCTTAAAGATCGGGATGCCGATACCCTGTTTGACGGTGGTATCACTCATTTGGATAAGTTGAAAGAGGCAGATAATGAGACGTTGATGGAACTTCTCAAATGGGAAGAAAATCAGGTTGTTGCCATTAAAGAATTAGCTTCACCCCTCCAGTACACTCCAGAAGATGAAGATGAGTTGTTGGAAGACGATGGTGGTGAAGATGCAGGGGCTGAAGCCGCTCCATCGGCAGAGACTGAGGAACCAGCTGCAGCTCTCGATGACACCTCAGAAGCTGAACAAGAGGACATTGAAGAAGCCGGAGCTGAAGGCAGCAATGAAGAGGTGCAGGGTGAAGAGACTGTATTAGAACATGATGAAGCTGCCGAAGAAAAACAGGATTAAATTCCCACAGGGGCCAATGCGGATGTGTGTCTGCTGCAATGACAAGCTTCCCCAAAACACATTGGTTCGGTTGGGTGTTGTTGACCATGAAATTTGTCAGCAACAGAAAGGGAGTGGCCGCGGGGTTTATGTATGTCCCCATCACACCCGTGCACAGATAAATAAAAAACGAAAAAGAATATTCCATTTGCTCCGTTGCAAAGGTGAATATGACATTTCCTTGTCGAGTATTTTCGGAGTTTAGAAATGAGAAAGATCAGAGTATACGAGTTGGCAAAAGAAGCCGGAATAGAAAGTAAGGATTTGACTGCCAAACTCATTGACCTTGGCTTTAATGTAAAGGCCTATAATTCTACACTCGATGAAGAGACAGCCCAGAAGGTTCGTGTTGAACTTGGCATTGTCAAGACCGAGATCAAAGAAACACGTATCAGGAGTGAAAAGGGCGGAACGACTATTATTCGTCGTCGGGCCAAAGTGGTACCTGTGGTGAAAGCTGCTCCAGTCGAGCCTGAAGTGGAAGAGGTTGCCGCCGCTGCTGAGTCTGTTACGGAAGAGAGCATCCCTGCTGAACCTGTTGCAACAGAAGAAGCGGCTCCTGAAGTGGTTGCCTCGACACAGGTAGATGTTGAAGCTGCTGAAACGCCGGTACCCGAGGATACCGTTCCTCCAGTTGAGGCTGCTGCGGAGGCAGAAGGAAAGCCGGAAGAGGTTTCTGTAACTAAGGCCGAGACAAAAACACAAGGGCAGCCTCTTAAAAACGGTTACGCTCGAATTATTGGTCAAACAAAGGTGCCAATTCCAGCCCAGGATAGAGCCCCCCGCAGACCTCCAAAGCCTTTTAAGAAACCTCGCCCAGCTGCTGGTGCAAAGCCCAGTGGAACACCGACCCCAGGAGCTCCACCTGCTGATGCGGCAAAGAAAGGCAAGAAGGCCAAGCGTATTGTTCGTTTTGATACGACACAACAACCGCGTGCTGGTGGCAAGGGACGGACTAAACAGGGCGGTGAGGTTGATGCCCGTGATGCCGCGCTCTTAGGCGCTAGAGTGTCCTCAAAGGTAAAGGTTGGCCGTGGCCCGCGTTCCCGCAAGAGAAAGCAACGGTATTCATCAGGGCCTGTTGAAGTTTCAACGGTGGAAATGAAGGCCTCAAAGCGTAAGGTTACGGTTGGCGAGTTTGTCTCCGTTGGTGATTTAGCTCACGCCCTGAGTGTTAAGTCTAATGAACTCATTGGCAAGCTCATGGGAATGGGTGTGATGGCCACCGTTAATCAGGCCATTGATTTTGATACAGCGGCATTTATTGCCAGTGATTTTGGATATGAAGTAGAGGTAATGCAGACAAAGGAACACTCCATTGTCAACCTCCAGGAAGAAGAGACGGGTGGAGTGCAAATGTCTCGTCCTCCTGTTATTACGGTTATGGGTCATGTTGATCATGGTAAAACTTCAATCCTCGATGCCATCCGTGATACAGACGTGGCAGAGGGGGAAGCCGGTGGTATTACCCAGCATATTGGTGCCCATTATGTCCGTTCGCCCCAGGGCGATATGGTCTTCCTCGACACCCCAGGTCATGCCGCCTTTACCGAGATGCGTTCCCGTGGTGCCCAGATTACCGATGTTGTTGTCCTCGTCGTGGCTGCTGATGACGGTGTCATGGATCAGACCCGTGAGGCCATTAACCATGCCAAGGCCGCTGAAGTGCCGATCATTGTGGCGGTAAATAAGATTGATAAAGAAAATGCCGACGCCATGCGCGTGATGAGTGAGCTTGCCGAGTATGATCTCATCCCTGAAGAGTGGGGTGGGAATACGATCTTTGTAAAGACCTCGGTGAAAACAAAGGAAGGCATTGATGATCTGGTTGAGAATATTCTTCTCCAGACTGAAATTCTTGAACTAACCGCTGATCCTGCCCGTAAGGCCTATGGTCATGTTGTTGAAGCACAGTTACATAAGGGCCGTGGTCCCGTGGCAACGGTTCTCATTCAGCAGGGAACATTACGGGTTGGCGACAACTTTGTTGTCGGTGATTTCTCTGGCCGTGTTCGCTCCCTGCGGGATGATAAAGGTCAGTCATTGACAGAGGCGGGGCCTGCTGTTCCTGTTGAAGTTCAGGGACTTTCCGGTGTGCCCATGTCCGGCGATGAGTTTCTCGTTGTTAAAGATGAGAAGATGGCCAAGTCGGTAAGCCAGGAACGTCAAGCCAAGAAACGTGAGGTTGAACTTGCCTCCGGAACCAAGATTTCCCTGGATAACCTGTTTGAAGCACTTCAGGAAGGTCAGATGAAGGAAATCCGCATTCTTCTCCGTTCTGATGTTCAGGGTACCCTTGAGGCCTTCGGTGCTGCGGTTGAGAAGTTGGCCACTGAGGCGATTAAGGTTAAAATCCTGCATTCGGGAACTGGAACCATCACCGAGTCTGATGTGTTGCTTGCCGCCGCCTCAAATGCATTCATTATTGGTTTCAATGTCCGACCATCGGCCAAGGTCCTGGCCCTGGCCGAGAAAGATCATGTTGATATGCGCACCTACGATGTTATCTACCATGCCCTGGAAGATATTGAAAAGGCCATGGCTGGTCTTCTGGATCCCATCTTTGTGGAAGAGGTCATTGGTAACGCTGAAGTGCGTGAAACATTTACCGTGCCCAAGGCAGGTACCATTGCTGGAACCATGGTTGTCAGCGGGCACATTGAACGCAAGGCAGGTGTGCGCCTCGTTCGTGACGGTGTGGTTGTTTATACCGGTAGAATCTCATCCCTGCGCCGCTTTAAGGATGACGTTAAGGAAGTTCAGAATGGTTACGAATGTGGTATCGGCCTGGAGAATTATAATGACATCAAGATTGGAGATCTCATTGAGGCCTATATTATGAATGAGGTCGCTGCAACGCTGTAGGGGTTCTAGGCTGTTGGGGCGGATCTGTTCTGCTTCGTTGGCTTAATTATCTAAGGGGTCGGTTGCATTGATCCTCAAGACCTTCAGTGGAATAGCCTAAAAATCAAGCGCATGAAGATTCCTTCTTCATGCGCTTGATTTTATTTTAGATCTGAAATATCATTTAAAATGGATGTACAGGTTCACACTTTGAAGATAGGCAGGTGTAGGGTTATGGGGAAAAAATCACGTTTTCAATTACCGGAAGGACTGGCTAAAGAGCCGAAACGGCGACCAGCCCGTGTTGCGGATATGATCCGTAATGAGGTGGCAATGCTCCTGCTTATGGAGATGAAAGATCCACGGGTGCAAAATGTAACCCTGGTTCGCGCCCATGTCAGTGATGACCTCCGTACGGCCAGGCTGTATTATACCTGTTCCCCTGAGAATAAAGAGGCGGCAGGGGAAGGGTTGCGTTCAGCTACTGGTTATATTCGCAGTCATCTGGCTAAACATCTACAGTTACGCTACGCCCCGGAGCTTATGTTTGCCTATGATTCAACTCTGGATGAGGTGGATCGTCTCAACGAACTTTTAAGCGGTAAGGAGTGAAATAATGTCCAATCCTGCAGATGAAATCGTTGATCTTCTCGTCCAGGCGCAGAAAGTATTGCTGGTGACCCATGTTTTTCCTGATGGTGATGCCCTCGGTTCTCAGCTCGGTCTCGGTCATGTGCTTGAGGCCATGGGTAAGGAGGTTTATTTGTACTCAGAAGAGCCTGTTGCCCATGGCCTTGATTTTCTTCCCTGCAGTGATAAATTTATTACCTCTCTGCCCGATGCATATGATTTTGATTGTGCTGTTGCGCTGGATTGCGGTGATATGCGGCGTATGGGAACTCATGCCAAAACACTTGTTGAGCATCAGCCTTTCATTGTTATTGACCACCATGCCGGACATCAGGACTTCGGTGATCTGCGCTGGGTTGATCATAGCCGATCGTCAACAGGTGAAATGGTCTATGATCTGGTGCGCTTACTTGGCGGGCCGATCTCTAAGGATTGTGCCTGTTGTCTCTATACCGCAATTTTGACTGATACCGGTTCGTTTCGCTATGAATCCACAACACCGCACACCATGCGGGTCGCTGCCGATCTTATGGAGTATGGTATCAACACTACAGAAATTTGTGGCCATATTTACGATAATTACACCAAGAAGCGTCTGCAGCTTCTTCAGCAGGTTCTGGCCTCTTTGCAGTTATATGCCGATGATAAAATTGCCATTATTCAGGTCAGTCAGGCCCTGCTCAAGGCGACCGGAACTACGGGCGCTGATACCGAACTCTTCATTAATTTCCCACGTTCGCTGAAAACGGTAAAAGTGGTAGTCTTCTTAAAGGAGACCAGTGATAATCTGGTTGGCGTATCCATGCGGGCCAAGGGTGAGGTTGATGTGGCTAAGGTAGCGCGCAGTTTTGGTGGCGGTGGACATATCAATGCGGCTGGATTCAAGATGCCTGATGTTACCATTGAGGAGTTGCAGAAGCGCCTCCTTGCTGAACTCACTCCCCTGGTTTAAATGATGAATCAGGATGTACCACCCCTTACCGGTGTTCTTCTTATTGACAAGCCTGTAGGACCTACCTCTTTTCGTATTGTTCAGCAGGTTCGCCGGGCACTTTCCATAAAAAAAGTTGGTCATGCCGGAACTCTTGACCCTTTGGCCTCGGGTCTGCTTGTGGTTTGTGTGAGTCGTGGAGCCACCAAACATATTGATAAGATCATGGTGGGTGAAAAAGAGTACATTGGTACACTTTGTCTGGGTAAAGAATCCACCACCCTTGACAGCGAAGGGGAGCTTACCGTAATAGGTTCCACGGAACATATAGATGAGGATGTTATTCTTGCCTGTCTCCCCGGTTTTCTGGGTGAGCAATCGCAAATCCCCCCCCAGTATTCAGCTGTCAAGCATAAGGGTAAACCCCTGTACCATTATGCGCGCAAGGGCGTAGTGATAGAGAAAGAGCCGCGCATCATTTTTATCCGGGAATTGGAATTATTAAAAAAACAAGATGATCTTGTCACCGTGCGAGTGGTGTGCGCTAAGGGTACCTATATTCGCACCCTGGCGGAGGATATTGGCCGCAAGCTTGGCTGCGGTGCTTATTTATACGGGTTGCGGCGCACTCGCTCCGGCATCCTCCATGTCGATAACGCCATTGACGGGTCTCTGCTTGCTGACAGTGAAAAGGCGAAAGAACTGCTTCTGGCAGGATTGCAGGATATTGACGCTGTCCTGGCTGAGTCGCTTTTAGGGGGTTAGTTTTTTAGTCTGCAGGTTACGAGGCAAAAGAGAATGACTTCAGGAAGTTCGAACTCATTTAGCCCAAGCATCTCACCTTCTAAAGAAAAAAACTGTTGACCCATCACTAAAAATAACGTAAATTTCTCTGTTCGTTACATCTGCAGGAAGTGTTCTGCTTTCATATTTAAAAACTTTAGCTACAGGATGATCCTATAATCACCATGTGGCCGACTGTTTGAATCGAAGCTGTTTCGGTTTTCTTGTGGTTCGGTCCCGTGATTTGTCGTCACCTGCAGTAACTATGTAAAGGATGACTATCATGACCATGGAACCAGCTCAAAAACAGGAAATTATCGCAAAATACGGCAAGACTCCAACCGATTCAGGATCCCCTTCGGTTCAGGTTGCGCTGCTCACTGCTCGTATTATCTATCTTACCGAACATTTTAAAACCCATAAGAAAGATCATCATTCCCGTCGCGGCCTGCTTAAGCTTGTTGGTCAGCGTCGTCGTCTGCTGAACTATATTAAATCTAAAGATGTTAAGACCTATCGTGATTTAATCGTCGATCTTGGAATTCGTAAGTAACCGTATCCAGGCGAAGCCGATTGTTTGTTCCGAGAGCCGACTGGTGTCGGCTCTTTATTAATGAGGTATCTTCAACAAAGTCTGAAAGGATTTATTTGAAGATACCTTGTTTTTTTTGTCAGTGTGCTTCCTGTTCACAGAATCCACGGCAGCAGATGAACATCATCTGCTGCCGTGGGCGCTGTGTGCATATTCTTAACTTGCGCTGACTCAATTTTTTGCCCGATATGGGCATAGAGGAAATTATGTATAAAAAAGTAGAAGTTGAAGTTGGTGGTCGCACGCTGACTATTGAATCCGGTAAGATGGCGAAGCAGGCCTCCGGTTCCGTCGTTGTAACCTATGGTGAGACAGTTGTGCTGGTTACTGTGGTTGGTGCCAAGGAAGCTCGTGCTGATATTGATTTCCTGCCGCTTACGGTTGAGTATCAAGAACGTTTTTACGCGGTTGGTAAAATACCTGGAAGCTTCTTCCGCCGTGAGATTGGTCGTCCGACTGAAAAAGAAACATTGACCTGTCGGCTCATCGACCGCCCCATGCGTCCACTCTTTGCCGATGGGTATGGGTGTGAGACACAAATCATTGCCACCGTACTTTCTGCTGATAAAGAAAATGAATCAGATCTGCTGGCCCTCATTGGTGCCTCTGCGGCAACGTGCCTTTCTCATATCCCATTCAACGGCCCGATCGCCGGTGTTCGTGTTGGTATGATTGATGGCGCCTATGTTATTAATCCAAAGACTTCAGAGCAGGCCAATTCCTCCCTCGATATTATTGTCGCCGGCACCAAGGCCGCCGTGGTTATGGTTGAAGGTGGCGCTGATCTGGTTGCTGAAGATGTGGTTCTTGATGCGATCTATTTTGGTCATGAGGCCATTCAGAACATTATTGCGGTTCAGGAAGAGTTGATTGCTGAACTTGGCAAACCGAAGATGCTTGTTGAGCCTCCTGTGGTTGATGAAACCCTGAAGGCCAAGGTCATTGCTCTCGCCAAAGATGAGATGATAACGGTCATCAATACTGCGGATAAGATGGAGCGTGGTAATGCCTTTTCTGCATTGAAGGCGGATGTTGTCGCCAAAATGGTTGAAGCAGATGCCGATGTGAATCGCAAGGATGTTTCGGAATTTCTCTACGGCATGAAGAAAGACATGATGCGTGCTGCCATTGTTGAAGATGGTCTCCGTATTGGCGGCCGTAAGTTTGATGAAGTCCGTAACATTGATACCGAGATTTCTGTTCTGCCCCGCGTGCATGGCTCTGCCCTGTTCACCCGTGGTGAAACTCAATCCATGGTCACCACTACCCTTGGCAGCGGATCTGATGAGCAGCGGATTGAAACCCTGCAAGGCATGGGCTTTCGTAAGTTCATGCTCCATTATAACTTTCCGCCATTTTGTGTTGGTGAAGCTCGTTTCATGCGTGGACCGAGTCGTCGGGATATTGGTCATGGTGCCCTGGCCTCTCGTGCCCTCCAGGCCGTTCTGCCAAATGAAGAGGAGTTCCCCTACACCATCCGTATCGTTTCCGATATTCTGGAATCAAATGGTTCCTCCTCCATGGCCTCGGTCTGTGGTGGTTCCATGTCCATGATGGATGCCGGTGTACCTTTGAAGGCACCTGTCTCCGGCGTTGCCATGGGTCTGATCAAGGAAGGGGATAACATTGTTATCCTCACCGATATCCTTGGTGATGAAGATCATCTTGGCGATATGGACTTTAAGGTCTGTGGTACTGCTGAAGGTATCTCTGCCCTGCAGATGGATATCAAGATTGAAGGCGTGAGCCGTGAGATCATGAAGGATGCCCTGAGCCAGGCCAGAGCTGGTATTGATCATATCCTTGGCGAGATGGCGAAAACCATTTCCCAATCTAAGGCTGATTTGCCTGATCACGCGCCAAAGATCATGTCTATTCAGATCAACCCGGACAAGATCCGTGACCTCATTGGCCCTGGCGGTAAGATGATTCGCGGTATCTCCGCTGAATTTGACGTTAAGATTGATGTCGATGACGAGGGTGTCGTGAAGCTCTTTGCTCCTGACGGTATTGTTGCTGCGGCTGCTAAGGCCCGCATCGACGAAGTCACTTCTGAGGCTGAAGTTGGCCGGATTTACAAAGGCGTGGTTAAGACCATTGTTGATTTTGGTGCCTTTGTTGAGATTCTTCCCGGTACCGATGGACTTGTGCATATTTCTGAGCTTGCAGAGGGTCGGGTTGAGAAGGTGACGGACATTCTTAAGGTTGGTGAAGAGATTGAAGTGAAGGTCTTGGCCGTTGATCAGCGTGGTAAGATTCGCCTGAGCCGTAAGGCTGTTCTTGCTGATGATTAATGCAGCACGGGTTTTTATTTAGTTAAAAAAGGGGTAGGGAGCCAGAGGCTTTCTGCCCCTTTTTTCATTTCGCTAAACACTATGGTTTAAATTTGTATACAGGTTGATTAATGCTAAAAAAAACAACACTCGACACAGGCCTCAGGCTTGTCACCGAGTTTATTCCCCATGCCCGCACTGCCGCCTTTGGGGTATGGGTTGATGTTGGCAGCCGTGATGAGACAGAGATTGATAACGGCACCTCCCATTTCCTTGAACATATGTTTTTTAAGGGCACCGCCCAGAAAAATGCCCGACAAATTTCCATGGATCTGGATCGTTTTGGCGGTATGTCCAACGCCTTTACCGCCAAGGATACCACCTGCCTCTATGCCACGGTTCCAGCCGATAAGCTGACGGATCTTTCCGGTCTCCTGGCTGATATGTTCACCGGTTCTGTTTTTGATCAGGATGAGGTGACCCGGGAGGCCCAGGTCATCCTCCAGGAAATAGCCATGGTTGAGGATATCCCTGAAGAGCAGGCGCATGAGAAATTTGAACAGGAATTTTGGGGAGATCATGCCTTGGCCCAAACGGTTCTCGGTAATGCCGATGTTATTGCCGGGATGACCAGTGAAAAGCTGTTTAACCATATGCAGACCCTGTATCATCCTGAAAACGTGGTGATTAGTTGTGCAGGTCAGGTGGATCATGAGCAGTTCTGCGGGATGATGGAGCCACTTTTCGCCGGGTTTAAGCGCTCAACATCCCCGTTTCAGCGCACTCAACCTCCCGCAGAAAGTTTCCTACGCAAAAGTGTTGTCCATAGGGAGCTTGAGCAGGTTCATCTCCTCCTTGGCGCCAAGGGCATCAATATAACCAGTGACAAACGTTTCGCTCTTGTTTTGATGAATACCCTGTTGGGCGGAAATATGAGTTCACGTCTCTTTCAGGAGGTGCGTGAAAAACGCGGTCTGGCCTATTCCATCTCTACCTTTGTTGAGTCCTATCTTGACTGTGGCTACGTTGGTGTTTCTGCAGGTGTATCACCGGAAACGGTGAATGAGACCCTTGATATTATTGCCGGACAGGTACAATCCATTTCCAGCGCTGATAATATCAGTGAAGAAGAATTCCAGCACACCCTCGATCATGCCCAGGCGAGTATCTTTTTAGCGGGAGAAAATCTTGAGGCCAGAATGGCGCGTAATGCCAGGAATGAGTTTTGTTTTGGCCGGGATATTCCCCTTGATGAGGTGGCAAAGGCGGTGTCCCTTGTGACTCGTGATGAAGTGGCTGCCTTGGCGAAGGAACTCTTTGATCCGCCCATGGGCGGTCTTATCATGGGTGATGTGCAACCGGGAGATGTGGATTGGGTTTGACACGTCTTATGGGAAAGGCATAAGGAGGCGGGATGTAACTGGAAAAGGGTAAGAGGCTTACGCCCCTTACCCCCATATGTTCCACCCCTCATCCTTGCCTATGCTTTGATTTTTGCAACGTCCCGGATAGCATTAGGAAAATTACAGATGGAGAATCTATGTCTCAATGTACGGTGCAGTTAAAATGGTGTGATAGTGAGAAATGTGAGGGGCTGTCCATGCCTGAATATCAATCAGAACATGCTGCAGGCATGGATATCCAGGCGGCGGTGCTGGCGGATCTTGTGGTTGAACCGGGTGAGATTGTCATGGTGGAGACCAATATCGCTATGGGGATAGAGGCTGGACACGAGGTACAGGTTCGCCCCCGTTCAGGTCTTGCCATCAAGCATGGGATTACGGTGGTGAATGCCCCCGGCACCATTGATGCGGATTACCGGGGTGAGGTGAAGGTGGGTCTTATTAATGTAGGGAAGGTCGCCTTCACCATTCACCGGGGTGACCGTATTGCCCAGCTGGTGGTGGCTCCGGTATGCCATGCCAGGGTGGAGATTGTTGCGGAACTGGATGATACTGCCCGGGGCAGCGGCGGTTTCGGGCATACAGGGGTTTAGGCGTGAGGTGTAAGGGGTAAGGCGTGAGGTGTGTGAGGTGTTAAACGTGAGGGGGCAGGTGTGTTTCTTTCCCTCACACCTTACGCCTTACACCTCACTCGTTTCAGCCTCCCATCACCCGTTTGGCAATGTTTTGGCCTAACTCATCAAGCTCCTGCAGTTTTGCCGGGTCATCTGCAAAATTGGCAATCCCGATCTCGGCAATGGTGGCCCCTGGCCCATGGATCATCTTCAACCCGGACATCGGGCATTGACCGTTATCTCCGCAGCGGACACAGGGGACATTGCCGCGCAGGGTGATGCCGCCGACAAAGTCCATGCCTTCCTCCAGCATGTAGTTTTGAATGGCCTGCATGCCGTTATCACAGGCAGGGGGCAGTTCTGTATTCTCCGGCGGAATGGCGCAGGTGATAATGCCGGCACCTACCTTGCCCTGCATGAGGCCATGGCGATGGCGCAACGGGTACAACCGTTCAATAAAGGTCTTTGTCCGGGAATCAATGGATGAATAGGGTGTGAACCCCGCTATGATTAAGGCGTCGGCCTTATATGCCTTTTCAGCAAGTTTGTTGCCGTCATCATTGATGATACAGCGATTGGTCTCAATACATTTCAGGCAGGCCATGCATGGGGCAATGGTATGGTCGCTGAGTTTGATAAATTCAGTTTTTGCGGCACCGGTGGCTTGCAGGACACGCTTAAGGGCACGATCTGTATTGCTGTCTGGTATAGGGGATCCTGATACGCCGAGAATTTTCACAATGTCTCTCCTGGAAGTTGGGACTGAATGACGGGGTTATTTTAAGCTGCCCACGGAAGTGGACCGGAAGGTCTTATCTATTCGGACATCAATAATACCTGTTTTATTGTCATCAGGCCAGCTATATGTATGTCGGGTTTGCCTTATACCCCCGGGTCGACTATTGAGTCACTCTGCTGGAACACCAGCGCTGGCCGTAAAAAAAAGGCAAGAAAGAGCACGGGGTTCATGGTCTGACCCGGACAAGGGGTTTACGGTCAGACGATACAGATAGAAGAAAAAGGCGCTGCAAGGGGTCCTTTTGTGTTGTGGGGGCAGGGAATGTATGCTTTGTTGATACGATGAAATTTTGTGTACTTGGAAGCGGCAGTAAGGGCAATGCCACCTATATAGAGCATGACGGTGCAGGGCTTCTCATTGACGCCGGCTTCTCCGGTAAAGAGCTGAGCCGGCGTCTGGCCCTGGCTGGCGGAAGCATGGATCGCTTAGTCGGCATCGTTGTCACCCATGAACACCACGACCATATCCACGGGGCGGGCATTCTGGCCCGGAAATATGGGATTCCGGTCTATCTGAACGAGGGTACGGCGCAGGCTGGAGCGAAACGTCTCGGAGTTGTCGAGTCTCTCCACCATTTCGTGACCGGCGGTCTGTTTTCTGTCGGCCCATTTCGTCTCCACCCCTTTTCCGTCTCCCATGATACGGCGGATCCGGTTGGGTTCGTGGTGGAGTCCGGGGAGCGGCGACTCGGGTATTGCACGGATACAGGCATGGTCAGCCGGCTCCTGCTCCATCGTCTTGGTGGATGCCATGGGCTTATTCTTGAATGTAATCATGATCCGCAAATGCTCACTGACGGCCCCTATCCTCTGCACCTCCAGCAACGGGTGCGTTCACGGGAAGGGCATCTTGCCAATGCGGATGCGGCCCAGTTCCTTGGTGATCTGCTCCATGTTGATCTGCTCCATATCGTGCTGGCCCATTTGAGTGACACCAATAATACGCCTGAGCTGGCCCTGGAAACGGTGACGGGATATCTTGCCACGCTGAAAAATGGTTTCCCTTTACCGGAAATTTCACTCGGCTGCCAGGACCGGCCCGGGAAAATGGTGAGTTTGTGACGGTGTTACCTTGCAGACAAAAATATCCGTGGAAGCTTGGCGCCACCTCTTTTGTCATTCCGGCATCGGTGGAGGAGAATGTCCAGTTTCTGGCCGGAATGGTGGATGATATTCAGCTCTTGTTTTTTGAATCTTCCTGGAAGGCGCAGTTACCTCATGCTGTTGATGTGGAGCACCTCGCACGGCTGGCTGGGGAGCATGGTCATAGTTACACCGTCCATCTGCCTTTAGATTTGCAGCTCGGCAGCCCTGACGCCACTATTCGCCAGAGAGGAATGGATGAGATCTGCCGCATTGTTGAACAGTGTCATACCCTTGAGCCTCAGGCCTATGACCTGCATCTGAACCGTGAAACCCATCTGGATGATGAGCAGTGGTGCACCCTCTGCCTTGAATCATTGTTGGCGTTGCAGGGTCGCCTTGGCTCGACGTGGGATACACTCTGTGTTGAGAATGTTGACTATGATTTTGGACTGATTGCTGATGTTGTGCAGCAGTGCGGCCTGGGTGTCTGTGTTGATTTTGGCCATCTTCACCATCACCAGTTTTCTGCTGAAAACTGGTTTTCCACCCATGGGGTGAATCACGTGCATCTGCACGGCGTGACCCACGAACGGGATCATCAGCCCCTTTGCCTAGAAGACATCCCGTTTTTACAGCGACTGGCGCAGGATATGGTGGATCATAGCTATGGCAAAGTCGTCACCCTTGAATTATATAAGGCTGATGCCTTGGCCAAGTCCCTTGCTATAGTGCATCGCGCCTGGCAGTCCTTCAGAGGTTAGATGTTGTCTTTTAAAAAATATAATTTGAAGTCATAAAAAAAATGCCATTTACTTATAACGATCTTACTGCCCATCTCAAAGCAATCAGCCCCGTTGACCAGGTCTTTCAGGATAAGGCCCGGACGCGGCTGGATAATCTGACAAAACCCCTTGGTGCCCTCGGCAGGCTTGAGGAGTGTGCATGGCGGGTGGCGGGTATTCGCCGGACGATAACGCCTGATGTCTCCAAAAAAATAATCATCACCTTTGCCGGTGACCATGGTGTTGTTGCCGAAGGGGTGAGCGCTGTTCCGGCCGAGGTCACCCCGCAGATGGTGGCCAATTTTCTCGCAGGCGGGGCCGGGGTGAATGTCCTGGCCAACCATGTCGGCGCCGAGGTCCGGGTGGTGGATGTGGGAGTCGCGGTGCCGATTGTTGGCGAGGGGCTCATTCAGTCCAAGGTCAAGGCGGGTACGGATAATATTCGCATTGGGCCTGCCATGTCAGAAGAGGAGGCACTGGCCTCTATTCATGCCGGGATCCGAGCAGCCCGCGCGGCCATTGACGACGGTGCAGGGCTTCTTGGGACGGGTGATATGGGGATCGGCAACACCACACCGTCGGCCGCGTTATTTGCCCAGTTCCTGGACCTTGAACCCCTGGAGGTAACGGGACGGGGTACCGGGATCAGTGATGAGGCTCTGGCCCATAAGGTGCAGGTCATTGCCGATGCCCTGGCGGTGAATCAGGCTCGCTGTACCTCACCCGTGGCAACACTTGCCGCCTTGGGAGGTCTTGAGATTGCCGGGATATGCGGCCTGATTCTCGAGGCGGCCCGGGCCCGAATTCCGGTGGTGGTGGATGGTTTCATCTCCAGCGCCGGGGCGTTATGTGCCATGCGGCTGAACCCGCATGTGGTTGACTATTGTTTTTTCAGTCATATGTCCGCTGAACAGGGCCACCGGCTCTTTTTTGCAGAGATCGGGGCTGAACCTCTCCTCCATTTAGGACTTCGTCTTGGCGAAGGTACGGGGGCAGCCCTGGCCATGTCTATTATCGAGGCCGGGGTGAAAATTATGACGCAAATGGCCACCTTTGGTGAGGCCGGGGTGAATCATGTCTGAGGTCTTGAGTCCTGTGTCAGGGGTGAGACGTGTTTAAATCCATTGGACTAGCGTTGTCTTTTTTGACCTGCCTGCCGGTTAACCCTGGTGCGGTGGACTCAGCTGACCTGCGTCGTGCCGTCACCTTTTTTCCCTTTGCCGGCCTCGTTCTTGGGCTCATTATTACGGGTTTTTCCTGGGCGGCTCTCACGCTCCATGCGCCGCCTCTTGTGCTGGCGGTTGCGGTTACAGGTCTTCTGGCCTGGCTCACCCGTGGTCTGCATCTTGACGGTGTTGCTGATCTGGCTGATGGGTTTGGCGGCAGTCTAGAGCCTGGACGGCGGTTGGAAATCATGAAGGATTCCTCCACCGGGGCCTTTGGCGTGGTGGCGCTGGTTGTTCTGCTCCTCCTGAAAACAGCAACGCTCTTTCATCTCTTTGACTATGGGCTCTCCTGTCTGCCGATTCTGCTTATGGCACCGATCTCCGCGCGGTTCTGGATGATCGTCACCGCCGCCCGTGCCACCTATCCCCGTGATACCGGTACGGGCCATTTTATCATTGGTCAGGTGACCTTCCCGCAACTGCTCTTATCCTCGTTATTTCTGGCACCCCTCTGTCTGGCTGTTCTCCCCTGTCTTGCGGTGATAGTCTGTTCCTGTCTTCCCGCCTTCTTTCTACGTCTGCGCGCCAATAAGCTCCTTGGCGGGGTCACAGGGGATGTCCTTGGCGGGGTGACCGAGTGGAGTGAGGCCTGTGGACTTTTAGGCGGACTGCTCTGCCTTGGCATGCTGACGTGAAGGATTATTATCAGATCCTGGGGGTGGAGAAAGGGGCAACGGATGCGGAGATCAAGAAACAGTACCGCAAACGTGCCATGGCCTATCATCCCGATCTCAATCCCGATAATCCTGCGGCGGAGGCAAAGTTTAAGGACCTTGCCGAGGCGTATGGGGTGTTGACCGACCCGGTGAAAAAACGGGAGTATGACCGCTATAAATCCACCGGGTTTCGCCAGTCAAAGACCAACGGGGGCTTCCAGTATTCCCAGGATGATATTTTGCGGGATCTCTTCAATGACCCGCGTTTCAAGCAACTCTTTCAGACGATCCTTCAGGATTTTCAACGGGGCGGCGTGCGGGCTGACGCGAAGTTTTTTAAGCAGACGCTGTTTGGCGGGAAGGGACTGCTCCTCGGCGGGCTTGCTATTTTCGGTTCCATGGCAGGTCGGAAAATAACGTCGAAAGCAGGTCTGGCTCAGCTTGTTGGCCACCCCGTGGTAAAAAACATCACCCGGGGGGTAGCCTCACTGCTCTCCGGTTCGCAGAAGGGTTCGTCTACTCCGCAACCCGAACAGACGAATGGCGATCTCCATTATCATATTAGCTTAAGTCCGCAGGAGCTCTTTGACGGCACATGGGTTCAGGTCATGACAGGCTTGCAGGGAGAGACAATTCGTGTCAAAATTCCGCCCCACTCATCCTCCGGCAAAATCCTTCGCATCAGACAAAAGGGGCATCAGCAAAATGCGGTCCCCCGTGGTGATCTCTTTATTCATCTTGAGTAGGGGCCATGCAGACGCGCGCCTAGCAGGGGTTGAGTAAGTTCGGGTTGTAATAAGTTGGCCGAAGCCGTTAAAACTAGCGTGCTCACGCGTCGTGCTTGAGCGAATTGTTGAACGAAGCTTTTGATTTTATTTGGTTTTATGCAGTTTTGTATTGGTGGACTTCGTTCATTAACTTGTCTTCAAGCTGATCTTCTGCTTTTTCCAGTTCATATCTGCTTTGAAGGTTCATCCAGAAGTGAGGAGACATGTTGAAGAAAACTCCTAAACGTAATGCTGTATCTGCCGTAATAGCACGTTTTTGATGAACAATTTCATTTATTCTTCTTGGGGGCACAGATGTATCCTTGGCTAAGCGATATTGTGTGATACCCATTGGCTCTAAGAATTCTTCGAGCAGTATCTTGCCAGGATGTATGGGAGGTAGTGATTTTGTTTCCATTTTTTTTACCTCATTCGTTCTAGTGATAGTCAACAATTTCTACATTGAATGTGTTGCCGTTTTTCCATTCAAAACAGATACGCCATTGGTTGTTAATTCTGATGCTATGTTGACCCTTTCTGTTTTCTTTCAATTCTTCAAGTCTATTGCCTGGCGGAACCCTCAAGTCGTTTATTGACGTTGCCGCATCCAAGATGATCAATTTAATTCTGGCGGTTTCTTGAATTTCTGTCGGCAGTTTTTTTGAGAATTTCCTGCCGAATATCTTTTGAGTCTCTTTACACCGGAATGACTTGATCATAATTAGATGATAACACTTCTCGGTAATAATGCAAGGCGTTATGGTTTTTTGTGTGCTAACGCCGAGATAACCGGCTTGCCAACCAGTTGGCTACCAAGCTCAAACGGTTAAAATTGTTGAAGCTGACTTAAAAGAACGCGCGTGCTCGCAAGTTGGGTTGATTGATTTGTTATGCAATTTCATGCACTTAGGTTGGTGTGGCCTGGTTTTTTATTAAATTTTGTCGCACTTCAAAGTTGAAGCTAGACCATTATTTCATCTACAGGTAATATCTGCTTGCCATGACGGATAGTGAGAATGTAAATATTAGCAGTCTCCAGCCTATAAATTATGCGGTAATTTCCGAAAATTAATTCTCTAATTTCCTTTCGGTTAATTTCTGGTACTTTTCTGCCAACTTCTGGTGACGTTGATAGGGCTTTGACTTTTTCAAATATTTTTTCAATCCATTTGTTGGCTGCAGTGGAATTGTCGAGGGAAATGTATTCAGCTATTTCTGCTGCTCTATCGATAGCTAGTGGCGACCAAATTATTTTCATTTGGCTATTCTCTTTAAGATCATTTCCTTCGCTGTCGCATGGTTAATTCCCTCGCCGTTTTCAATTTGGCTCATGGATGTATGGATATCGCTTAATAATTCAATTTTTTCCTGCATGGCTTCATATTCACCAACGTCGACTAAGACTGCAGCGCTTTTACCATGTTGGGTAATGATGAGAGGTCTTTTGGTGTCGTGAACTTGTTTGAGAAATGAGGCAATTCCAGTTCTAAATTCTGACATGGATCGAATGTCTTGATCGATTCTTAATCTTTGCATAGTATCACCTGTGTAGAGTTTTGTACATTATACCGTACTGGTGATAGTGCGTGCAAGCGTAAGTTTTATTTTTAGGGCATAACGCGATAATCACCGGTTTACCCGGTGCATTTATTTGTTGTGCAAAGGGCAAGACCTGACCCCCACTTTTTCTTTTGCCTGTCTCTTTCCTTACTTTGTCAACTTGGAAGCCTGACCCCAGGTCCTTCCCCATTTGAGAATATGGCTTTTCAAGACCTGACCCTCCAATGCGTTATTAGCATTAACGGCAAAGACATATCAACAAACTTTGATGTAATC
This sequence comes from Desulfobulbaceae bacterium, assembly GCA_027859235.1. Lineage (GTDB taxonomy): Bacteria > Desulfobacterota > Desulfobulbia > Desulfobulbales > SURF-16 > JAJRUT01. The sequence continues at coordinate 15,214 of JAQIBE010000103.1, read as the reverse complement.
AAAAATGAAAATATCAAAATAATTGCTAATTTCAAAACAATGACTATTTCCAATAGTTGGATCAACAAAAATGAAAAAGAAAATGAAATAAAAAAGTTAGAACTGAGAAAAGAAAACGAAAATAGAATACAGCAACAAAAAATACTAGATCTAAAACATGCAATATCTGATCAAGAGATTAAAGCATGGAATGAGTTTTTAGATGCCACAACTGATAGAGTCATTGAAAGTTTTAAACTGTCAACATTTAATTGCAGCAAAGCTCATTTGTTCCCTCAAGCCAGTAAATATAATAGTAAATTTAATTTTTTATCTCAACATGATCATACTTTAAGAAATCATATAAGGACTATAATTGAATATACTATTATGTTTAGAGTTTTTAAGATTAAGAGTAATGAAGGGAAAGAAGGGTTTCATATTCCAAGTGAATATATAAGTAAAAAAATTAGCGTTAGGCTAACAGGTATTAAAACAGACTCAATAATCGGACAAATGGAAATAAGTTTTCATGCTAACGATCAATATAGCTACAATCAGTCAATTTCATTTTATGGAGGTGAATTTTATTATTACAGTCAAAAAGGTTTGTTCGGCAGTAGTAGGAAAAACTGTCGCCAAGATGATAACCTTTTCACACTTAAATTTTCGGATATTCCAGTTCCACAAAATGATAATTATATTAGAAACACTTACAGTGACATAAGGAGTGAGAAAGTTTTTAAGTATGAAAAGAAGCTCTAGAATAAAAAATACAGCTTTAAAACTTTTAGGAACCACCAGACTAAGTGGCTAGAGCAATTTTGTTTCAACATTGAAGTGCGAAAAGTTCCACACTAGCTTGACCAAAAAACAATATAACTTATTGAAATCACATAATAAGTTAATCAGCCCGACTTGCGAGCACGCGCGTTCTCTTGAGTGGGTTTTAATAATTATAACCGTTTAAACTTGGTAGCCAACTGGTTGGCAAGCCGGTTATCTCACACATTAACATTGCCACATCCAACCTCAGGGATTTCTCAATTCACCCTAAGTTAACCTTCCTACTGTGAATGTCAGGCTTGGTCTATATCTGCTCTGATTTAGAGACAATCAGGAAAAAAATTAGATTTTGCCTGCAACCTTGCCTCGTCGCCCATAGAGTTTGTTTCTGCTTAATATGAGGGAGGTTTAACATAACCTTTCTTTTCTCAGCAGCAGCACGTGTTATAGGATCACATACAGTATTATAACGACTGTTAGGGGGGTGTGTGATAAAGGCTCTTCGTGCTTTGTCTCATATTTTCGACTTCCATGGGCGACTTCCACCTTTTTTGCTTTTTGCTCGTTTCCCCTTATGGGGCGGTCAATTGCGCTTTTAACCAAGGCCCGCATATACAGCGGCGGCCCTATCTTCCCTCAAGCTCCCCTACAACCCTTGCCACCACAAGGTTTAATGAGGTGGAAATCTTTAGTAGTTCTTTTTGGCATTCTTGTGTAATTAGGCGAAAAGGTCTGCCATACCCCTGAAGTGTTTAAGGCATGGAGTCAGAATCTCGGCCATGAAAAAGTGTTAACAACCTTCCTGAGCTATGGTGAGGTTTCGTACCAGCGGCAAGGGGAGCTCATACACTCTATGACAAAGAAAAAAACACACCAGAAATCACATGCGTAGGAAATAGCTGATGTCGTCATACGTAAGCTACGTATTGCAGGCCCCTGACAAACTCCCCTCAGTGATTATTTTGCGAGCAGCTGCTCTTCTCCATGTCATATCTTTATTACGTATATCCCTTTGACATCAATGATAAATATGTTCATATGTGAAGGGATTTTTTTGTGAGGAATTGGCCTGTGATGTGCGGAAGTGTTGTTTCTGTGTATTTGATTGATCCCAGGTCTATTTTTTACATGTGAAAATATGGTACACGTTGCCATGCTGATAAGGGCACAGAGAGGCGATAATGAAAAATGTCTGGATGATTCGGGCCGGTGAGGGTGGACGACTTATCGGTAGTTTTGCCAAAGGCTATGTGGCTGTAGGCTGGATAGAGCTGGGGGATATGAGCCAGGTCAGCGAACTTGAGAAAATCCGTCAATCCATCAAGCAGACCTACCCCAATGAGCGCAAGGGTGCCATCGGCAACTCTGTTGCCATGTTTCATAAGTTTCGTTCTGTCGTCCAAGTCGGCGACCACGTCATTTCATACGATCCTGGCCAACGTGAATACCTTGTTGGCGTCATTAAAAGTGAATACCAATACAAACCTGGTGTTGCCAAAGATTATCCCCATATCAGGGAGGTTGATTGGCAAAGCCGGGTCAAACGTGATGACCTGTCAACCAGCTCTCGTAACTCCTTAGGCAGTACCCTCACCCTCTTTGCCGTTAACGAAGATGTCTGGGCCGACATTCAGTCTGCCTTACAGGGTGGGAAATCCCCTGAAAGTGGCAACGAAAGCCTGGAAGATGAAAAGACCACTCTGGACGAGATCCGTCAGGAGATGGTGGGCAAGGCCCATGAGTTTATCAAGGACAAGATCCTTGCCCTCTCTGCCGATGAGATGGAGGAGCTGACCGCCGCCATCCTGCGTGGCATGGGGTATCGTACCCGCATTTCACCTAAAGGTCCGGACCGGGGTGTGGATGTCTTTGCCTCACCCGATGGCTTAGGCCTGGAAGAACCCCGTATTAAGGCAGAGGTCAAACATCGACAAGGATCTGCCATGGGCTCCCAGAATATTAGAAGTTTTCTTGGTGGCCTCAGAGAAGGTGACCGTGCCCTCTACATCAGCACAGGCGGCTTTACCAAAGATGCCAAGTATGAGGCAGACCGGGCCAATGTCCCTCTCACCCTGCTTGACCTTGACGAGCTGGCCAACCTGGTGGTCACTCATTATGAGAACTTTGACCTGGAAGGCCGCGCCCTGATCCCGCTTGTCCGGCTCTATTGGCCAGCAGAGTAGTGGCCCACTGTCCCTTACCCTTTATCCTATACAAGAAAAGAGATTCATGACCCAATCAAGCAACAACCTCGCCGCCTATATCTGGTCTCTTGCCGACCTATTGCGCGGTGATTTTAAACAGTCCCAGTATGGCCGGATGATCCTGCCCTTTACCCTATTGCGCCGTCTGGAAGGGGTTCTTGAAGAGAGTAAGGAGGCAGTGCTGGCCGAGTATGAGAAGGTCAAGAAGATGGGGCTGCCGGAAGAGGCTGAGGAGAAGCTGCGGGGTTTGCGAGGGTGGTGTTTGATTTGATTCAGGCTGGGGAGCCGTAATGTAGACGCTGAGGTTGGAACCCCGTATCATTATTATAGATTTTACTTAATAAAACTTCTGCCTCTTGACATGAATTCATCTTCACAATGTTTGTATAATTACAACTTTGAGGATATAAATTTATGGATGACTTTGACACCCCTTTAGATCTCATTATGAAATTGCTTTAGAAATCCTAAATATCCTGGCACGCCATCGTCGAAGAGTCTCGCCAAGGCTGGCGAGAGTGGTAAATAACTCAATTTGTTTGAATAAATGGTTGAACATCAATGAAGAATAAACAGGAAACATTAACAACCTTGTTTTCATTGGGCACGGTACAGGAAAAATATGATGCTCTGCGGAAACTCATTGCGGCCCGAAAACATCACGCTGCTTCAAAAGATAAGGGTTTTCAGATTGGTATTGATGGCTTATTGGAGACCGTTGGTGACACCTCTGCCCAGGATAAAGATCGTCTCCTCGCTGTGGCAACCCTTGGTCGTCTTGCTTCAAGCATAAAGCGGTTACGAGCCACCATTTATGATTCTTTGCAGGTGGCATTAGCCAAAGAATTACCAGAGCCATTTTTATTGGAAGAACCTGACGACCGCAGTTATGTGGGCTATGCTTGCGAACAGGTCCAGCCTAAATGGGGAGTTGATTATTGTGCAAATGCTATTGTTTATGAAGAGACTGGAGAGCAGTCTCGAGTAGCTTTTCTTAAAGCATTGTTAATGATGAAGCCAGATCTATCTGCAGTTCTTATGGAGTTAGCGGGTGTAATTCGTTCTTTTATCCCTGAAACGGAAGATCCTGGTACAAGTATAGCAAAACGTCTCAAGCGCCTTATGGATGGGTTACAAGTTGCTATGGCTGAGATAAGAGGTGAACCTGGAGATGAACCTGGGAAACAACTCGCTTCACTCTGTTGGGCTGCTTTTAAAGATGTGCCTGTGTCTAAAAAAGTAGATACTCTCATAGATACAACAGCAGGGGTTGCAGGTGTTATTCATGAAGTGGTTCGCTTGCGGTTCTCCCTAGCCACAGAAGCAACGACTTATTCTGCGTTGAAAGTTGTTAAGTCACTGCAGCCTACAAATGTCTGGGCTAAAAATGCTCCACAATCTAAGGCGCTGTTACAGGTGGTACAAGATATTTCTGAAGCCATGTTGATACTTGCCAAACAAGGCATAACCGATGACTCTTTAGCCGGCCAACTTGTTATAGCTTGTGGTGATAAAAAGACTGCTCGCCAGAGAATGAAGAAATTAGCCCAAATGCCAGGTGTGGCGAATAATGTAAAAAATTGGCTAGCGGAAGGGAAAAATGAAGCACCGCTTGATGTTGCCATAGGTGAATCACAGCAACTTAATGATGATTGTCAGTTGGCTGAATTATTAATTGATGCCCAGCGTTTTCAGGCTTTAGAGAGTGTTGGCAAGCAACAAATTTTACCGGAAATAGAAATGCTCGATCCTCGCCTTGGTGAAAGTGTTCAGCGTTTGATGCAAAATGGTGTGACAATTTGTGATGCTATTGCGGTTATGGCAAAACGAAAAAATCTTCGTGTTCGAGGGACCTCAGGGGATATTGAAGAATATGCCCCCATGGAGCATGAGATAATTGGTGAGAGAAATGGGGTTCGTCAAGTTTGTATTGTTCGACCTGTTGTGGAGCAAGTTCGTGATAGTGGTGTTTCTTTTGTAATCATAAAGGGTTTAGTGAAAAAAGTAGAGTAAACAAAGGGGGGACAATGGATAAGAATATAGCAGAACTATTGTTAAAAAATTTGCTTTCTCGTGTGGTGATAGATTCAGAGACTGGTCAAGGCACACTTTCTGGTGTTTTATCTGCCATGGAGATTGAGGCATTACAAGTTGCATTAGAGTTGTTTACAACTCCGGAGGCCACTGATCTCCAAAAAATCATTACCCCAGCACCTCCTATTGATAAAAAAACGAAACCTAAAGAAGAGCCAAAGATTGAAGTTGAACTGGGTGGTGATGAGGAAAAAGATGAGTCTGAGCTAGAAGTAAAAATCGAAACAGAGTCTGTTTCACAAGTAAAACCAAGAGCTGAAATCAAGTTAAATCTTGCTTCATTAGAATTTAAGTCTCCCCAAGATAGGGAAATCACAATGTGTTTGGATTTTGGTACGGCAATGTCTAAAGCATTTGCTGCTATGGCTGAGGATGGTGAATTAGTTGAGAATTTGTTGCTTAAGTTGGGCCATAGGGCTTCAAATGGGGAAAGCAAGGATATTTACCCCGTCCCATCATCTCTGTGGATCAGTAATAATGGTGATATTTTTCTAGGTGAGGAGGCGATCAATCTTTCGCTTCAGTCGGATTCTTTCGATAACAGAGAGCGTTTTGATTCTTTGAAAAAAGTATTAATTCTTGGTCTCAAGCAATCGACTCCATTTCAGCAGCCTATGTCAGCTTCTTTGAATCCTACGGATGTCCCCTTGTCAATGGGTGATGCTATTATTATTTATTTAGGTTTTTTAACAGACCTTGCCTGTACTGAGCTTGAGGAAGCTCATGATTGTTCAAGGTATGTAGTACGTAATTTTGGTTTACCATCTTGGGATCAGGAAAGACGGGAGTGGGGAGAAAAATTACTTCAAAAGATGCTCATTAAAGCTCAGATTGTTGCAGATACTTTTCATGGTCAATGGAAAGACGGACTAAACATCTATGATGTGAAGTCTGTTCTGGACAAAATTGACAAACTAGAAGAACTTCCAAGTTATTTAGTTTCACAGGGGGTTACAGAACCATTAGCTGTAGCCAGTTCGAAACTCCAAGAAGATGAGCCGTTCAGGGGGTTGGCTATGGTTGTTGATGTTGGTGCTGGCACATCTGATCTTGCTTTATTTGTTGTGGTTAAAGATCTGGAAAGGAATTTATTTAATGGCTTTCCTGTTGAAGGGTGCAATCAGTCACTTCGTCAAGCTGGAGATGTTTTGGACACAGCCTTGCAACAAATGATCATGGAAAAATCAGGTATACGCGATAATGACCCTGACCGACCATATGTAGTTAAACATTTAAGGATGCAGGTAAGAGCATTGAAAGAGGATCTTTTTCGCGATGGTGATTGTGCTGTGAATCTCATTAATGATACTCGAGTCATTGTCGACAGGGATGAGTTCTTACAGCATGAAACGGTTTTACGATTTAAAAAGAATTTGGCAGAAAAGTTTGACGCTGTGCTTAAACCAATGAAAGAAGGTGTTGTTAGGCAATATGGCAAGGATGGTATTTCCATTGCTTTAACAGGAGGTGGCGCAACTCTTCCCATGGTGACAGAGCTTGCAGATGGGGTAATTCTTGCCCACGGAATTAATATTCCAAAAGATAAAATGGCTCTGGTTCCTGAGGAGTTTAATTATGACCCTGAGCTTGCTTTAGTATATCCACAACTAGCTGTTGCTATTGGCGGAAGCATGCCCAATATTATAGATGAAAAACGTATTGTTCAAGATATGAGTAGTTATGCTGGAGGTTTTGTTTTAGCTCGTAACCCGATTTCAGGAATTTGAATTTGCTTTCAGATTCAAAGATGGTGGCCAATCAAATGAGTGTGTCGACTATAAATTTTGAGTGCTCTTATGCGTGTGCAATCATCAATGGCAGTATATTGATACCTTCTTACGCGCTTCCCTCAGATCACACCATGAACATCAACTAGATAGAGGCAAGCCATGGAATCACAAGATCCACAAAAGCCTATCGCTGAAGCAAAGAAATCTATCAAGCCGTTACCTGAATTCAGTACTGTTTTCGAAACACTCCTTGAAGAGTGGGAAGATGATAGGAAAAATGACGATTCTCTACCCTCGGCAGTATCTATAACCAGTACTTTATGGGGCAACAAAGATAGTTGGACTCCATACTGTTATCTAGACGATGAAGATTCACCATCTAGCATTATATCGGCGATCAGAGGATATATATCTGAATTTCATAATAGCGATGCATGGGGGGTGATGGATAGATGGATTCAGCCAATGTCTGGCTCTGGTGATACTCGTGACTACCCCAGCATAGATGTGATTATTGAAACTTTTGAAAGTGTTATCTATTACGAGGCAAGACCAGACTTGGATGATTACTAATACTTCAACAAAATCAGCCAACTACGCCAATACAAAAGAGTGATATAGGCGTTGAAGACTTCAAAAAAGCTCAATGAATATCGTTTTTAACGATTACTCTTAGCTATTAACATTGCCACATCCAACCTCAGGGATTTCTCAACTCACCCCAGGTTGAGGTTACTACTGTACACCTAATAAATGATACCTAACAATTATCGCCACTATTGTCAGCTCGTTCACAAATCTCAACATACTCATCAAAATAGTCAGAAAGCTGACCATTTACACGAATATATTTAAGATAATATACATTATCTTAAATATATTGGTTCACACTGTTGTATTCAGTCAAAAGGGCTATACTAAACATGGGAGTTGCTCTCTATATACGTAATACATGTACAGTAGACATCTCAACCGGAGGTGAATTTGATCTAATCAAATCTTGGATATGGCAATCTCAAGTCAACATAATCCGGCTACGGCCCGGTAATCTTGATGAAACGCCCTGTGCGGAGCCGCATGCAGGGTGTTAGGGGATGGGGGGAGAAAAACCTCCGGCTACCCGATTATGTGAATTTCATTAGATTTGTTCTTTGAATAATTGGTGTGGTTCCTATTACCCACAATCTAAATCGAGCACGGGATATAGAAACATAGAGTAATTTATCATTTATAGCTTCTTCATCAATTATCCAAAGAAAAATAATTTTTGATTCTAATCCTTTAAACCTTTTTTCCGTTTCTACTAATACCTTAGAAACTGGAGAGAACTCTTTAAAAGCCCACAAATGACTATTTTTTGTATTTTCCAAAAGTAGTTGCGCCTCATGAAACTGCCCCATTACGACAATAGCAATATCCTCTGGGTCTATAATTTCGGTATTGATTAACCTTGATATCTTATTATCAATTTCTTTTGCTTGTAGTCCCAGGGAAGATTTTTCTATAAGCCGAACAGGTTCTCCTTCTAAATCTGGAGCATATACTTCAGTTCCTTTGTAATACTGGTAGGCAGAATTATGGATGTATTTGGTGTTACGACAATTATCAAACAAAAATAAAGGCTCACAATCAATTGGAAGATCGTTACTATTGGTATAAATCGCCTGATTGCTATCCTGAAAGATATAGAGCTTTGTATCTTCATGTTGATCTCGCAACATTTCAATAGCCAACCAGTACTCAGGTTTAAAATCTTGTCCCTCATCAATTAAAATTACATCGTATTGAATAGGAGCTAATTCGTAACTATTAATCAAAGCATCAGGCATCAATACATCATATAAATCGTCTCCAGGGTAGATGTTCCTAGATTCTTCTATTAAATTACGTTCTGTATTACTTTCTACTTGTCTGATTCTCCAAGAACAAAACTCATGAAAGCCCATAGAGTGTAAGTTGTCAATATGCCGTGATTTTATCTTGAGTGCATTACCCAGCCTTTGGTTATAACAAAGAAATAGAACATTTAGCCCTTGATCTGCTAGTGTTTGAGCTTGGTCTAGAGCCAGAACTGTTTTACCCGTACCTGCTCCACCTTCAACCACAGCCTCTTTTCTTCTTTTTAATTGCCGAAGGATATTTTTTTGTTGATTAGTTAACTCAATTTGTTTTTGAACTTCTTTCTCTATTGCAGAGCGTAAAGAAGGGCGTATGGAAACCTGCTTCCCGTAGATTTGTTCAGCAACCTTGATCCCATTTTCACCTAGAGCATCATGAACGGGTTGTTCGCCTGCCCAGTAATCAAAAATCTCTGTAACCCACTTTTTTAAATCAATAAGGTTTCTATTAACCCCTATTATGTTAATTGGCATATTAGGGCTAACCAAAGGAGCTGCATTTTCAATATCAGGAAACATTACGGCATGAGCAAGCAGTAGTTTTTTATTGCCTAGTCTTTGCTGAAGATGGCTTCTTATTTCGTATTTCGCATCTTTAGCTTGCCGAACGGGATTTTTTATTTCATGTTTATCCTTGTTTCGATCAATCGAATACCACTGATTAATTGAATTATCATAACTAATACCACCACCTTTGACCTCAACAACCAAAACACCAAAGCGTGGTGAAAAAATTACAAAATCAGCTTCTCTATCTCCATGACTTTTGAACCTAGACGTTTGTTTTATAAATTCAAGAGAGTGAACAACCAAGCAGTCATTAGGTAATTGTTCAACCAGTGCTTTATATACCTTCTGCTCAGCTCTTGAAGGTATCTCTTCAATCTGCTCCACAGACAATACTGGAATAATATTAACCATCAACATTTCTCCCAAGAAGGATCAAACTTTTTTGCAACTTCTTTACCTGTTTGAGTTTCTTTAAGTATCAATTTATAGAACTTCCCCTTAGGTTTAATGCTACTAACTTCATATATACCGTCCGATAGTCGATATTTATCCCCTTCTTTTGGTGCTACTGACTGATTCTTTTTGGCAGTCTCAGCAAGTTGTTTCCAGCTATGATCAAACATAAAACGGTTAGCTTGTTGCACAGGGTTCTCAAATATATGCACAGTGGTATTTTGTGTGTTTATATTTTCAACAACAAATAACCACCAATTGTCATATCCCTGAGCAAACTCCAATTGAGATTCGGTGACAGCAACACCTCCTTCTCCCCACCCTCCTGTCAAAGTTTTGACTTCAATGTAACGTACTATATCTCCGTTTGAATCTATTTCTAGAATATCGTACCCTTTGTTGTTTGTTGGAGCCTTTTTAAATTTATTTGATTTATAAAGAAGATAGTTTGTTGAGCTTTCTAAAACGTAATCCTCACCTCTATTACCAATTTCAGTAGCACGCTCTTTTTGTTCCCGCTGTTCATTAGGGTCAACTTCTTTATCTTTACCTACATAAACGGGCTTTCTGTCATTAGAACTAACTATTTTACTATTAGCGTTTGAATTCAACTTACTGATGTTGCTTACGGATGATTTTGCTTCACCAGATCTATTAGTGCCACCTCCTTTCTGACTCCTTTGATTCGCATTGTGACCATGCCGATTATGATCTCCACGCGAACTAGCATCATCCTCCTTATTAGAGGGATTTGATTTTTTAGGCTTTATGGGTGGAGGAATTTCTACACCTGCTTGAGCCTCCCTTTGCTTTCCACTCGAAGTGTTAGTGTCGCTTTGAGTATCACCCTCTTTTGAGGAATGATTTTCATGTAATGAGGATTGATCATCTTCTGAGTTGTGATTAAGTGGGCTCTCTTCATCGATTCCAAGTTTTTCTGTCACACTGTTATTGTCATAAAGAGAAACATCCTCATATATTTCAATTTTCTCTGGTAATGATTTTATATTTTTCTTATCTAGTAAATTGTGTATTTCTTCAAAAGTATCAAATTTATGCCGAAGAATCCTGTGAATTAGGCTAAAACTATCTCGGTTCAAATCAGATGAATCACTAATAAACTTAGCAATACTTTCACACATATCTTCATCATCATCCTGATTGAGCAGGTAAAGAATACTGTTTTCAGTATCTTGGTACGTTGGTGTGCCTATATCATCATATATCCAAGTATCATCAATAAAATATATAACGACTAACGAGTCCATTAGCAGAATTTGTGATGGTAATATTGTATTCAGAGATTCTTGCTTAATCTCATCCTCACTAACTCTTCCTTCATGATAAATTAAACGTAAAACTGCTGACTTAAATGGCTCAGAACGTATATAGTCATCCCAGCTATTATTGTTATATTCTTCAGAGTTTTTATTTCTATCTGTATCAAGTTTAGGTGTTATCTTTTCGGCTAATGAAACGACACCACAATGCCTTGCTATTGTTTCAAATTGTCTCTGACAAAAATCCAGTTGATCATTTTTTTGATCTGATTTGTCATAGGCAGGCAAGTCTTTGATATACATCGCATCACTGGGTATTAACTGATCTGAACGAGATAATAGAGGTATGTCATCAATATTTAACTCTTCAAGGTTGTTCTGAAACTGATTCAAAATAGCTTTAGCATCTGTCAACTGTTGTTTATCCAGTTTTTGATTCTGCGGAAGATAGCAGAGATAATTAACCAGATATTCATTATCTGGCTGAGCTAAAACACCTAATTTAATAAGTCCTTCGGCAAGCTTAGATTCTTTGCCATCATAAACTATAAGTTCATCCCAACTAAAGATCCCAGTTAGGCTAATAGATGTTTGAAAGACTTTACTTGAAGGTAGCCAATGTCCTTTAATAAAGACTGATTTTTCTTTTATATCCTTAGGGATACCTTCGTCTGGAATATGGCTACGCCCCAGATATTTATAAAATTCTTTTGAATAATCTAGTATATTTTTTTCACCAATTTGTTGACTATTGATACTCCGTAAACGACGGAAACTATCAAAAACGCTATCACTTGGGAGCTTAACTAACAGGCCTAATTTCTCTGCAATATCCTTTTCTGTAAATTCTCCATCTTCATCCTTTTTGCCAAGGTTTACTTTGAAAGAAAATATGTAATGTGCCCCTCCAGCTATCTTAAAGTCATTTTGTAAAATAAGTTCAGAGGGTTTGCGCAGTTTTTTGTATTCATCCTCCGGAACTAAAAAAGCACTTTTAGGTTTTCCAACTGGTATCCATGCTAAATCTGATAAATACTTAAAAATGTTCATGTCCTCATAGTTCATCTCATCAAACCACTCGAAGTGATTAGAAATGTAGTTGAGAAACGCTATAGCTTTTTTATCGTTCTCTTCTTCAGCAATTGATTGGATAGTCGTGACAATATGTTCAGGAATAAATTCTGTTGATGCGCCCAATTTAGAAAGAAAATCTGACCAGTTTTTCTGAGTGGCTTTATCTTCAAACTTTAAAGGTGAATATCTTTTATCTTGAAAGAATATTGGTAAATTAGAAAAAAAATCAGGGTGGTAATAGTTCTCTGCTGTATTTAAATGATGACCAGTATCAAGTACTAATTGTGAGACAGAAAGTGTAGAAAGTAATTCTTTTTCTTCATCGTCTTCTAAATCTTTTGTTAATTTTTCCCAATTATTGGCAAGCCATTCTGAGATGTTTCTGACATCATCTACTGAGGGGCCGCTTTCTATAAACGGTATAATGATCTGCTTAAGATAATTAATGGGATTTTGTTCCTCAAACCCCATTTTTCTATACATAGCATGTTGTTTATCATCAACAACACTAATAATTTCATATTCACCCTTTAGGTTCTGAATATGCTTGGGAGGTTTGAAACCTGCGGAAAGGTAAAGATTCTTGCACTCTGATTTTGCGTAGATGTTACCAGTTTCCGTAGCTATAAAAGGCATATCATTTAGCCACTTTTTTTCATTAGTACCAAGCACATCTATCCACGAAATATCCTGGGCAAGGAGATCAATTAAATATTCTCGTGTATCTTTATCCTTAAAAAACTCATACTCATCTTCAGATATGCTGACTAGATGCTTAATTAAAGCGTGAGAGTTTAAGTCTGTAATTAGTTCATATTGATTCCATTTAATTAACGGTCTATAAATATCAACATATTCAGGATGTACTAACTGCATACCTGTTTGTGCAAGATAATCAATATTCAGGATTTCTTCTTTCGTTATTAAGATAGGAGAATCTGTATCAGATTTGAGTTGTGCGAATGTGCCATCATACTGATAAACAACTTTAAGTTCATGGAGTTCATTAATTGCCTCAGAAATTTCATTTCCATCAGCATTTGTAATCATACTTAATAAACTTTTTAACCAAGTTTTATTTTTTCGCTCATACTTATCAATATGTTCTTGAAGGACAGTTAAGTAATTCTTAAGGTTAGCAACCAACCATGATGAGGGTAATTCTTCAGCATCTTTCAGAATTTCCAGTATTTCAGAATTGACAAATAATGATTTATCATTCTTAAAAATAGGCAACCTAGGATTACTGTCCAATAATTTACTTTCTGCAAGGCAATTTACTTTATTATCACGAGTCAACTCTAAAGGAAGACCTTCTAATAAAGTATAATCTTTATCCTCATCGGCTTGAGCACAAAAAACCAAGATTGACAACAACCATTCTTTTTTGGATAGCATTGCTATTGGCATATTTCCCAAAGCAAAAGGAAATTCTAATTCTTTAGACTCATTATATAAGTAATCCCGAATAAACTCTGGGGTAATCTCTACTAAGTCCGTACCAATATCTCTCAAGCCATCAATAATATTATTGGTTGGCTTAGGTGAAATAATTGAAAAATGTTCTTTGAATGCTTCAAATATTTTTTTATCTGAATTGTTTTGGAAGAAATAGATATTATCTTTCGGTGTGTTCCATCGTATTTCTTCTTTTTTGTATGCTGTTTTGAAACATTTTAGTTTGGTGATTTCTTTATAGAATCCTTTTAAAAGATATTCATCGAAGTCATCATCATGATTTTTCGGCCAGAGTGAGTAATATCTTTTTGAATCACAACTTTTCTTAATAAAGTCTATAAGGTAAGCCCAAGCAATGCCTACACCTTCTTTGAATAACAGTCTATTCCATTCGATCAATATATTTTTGTCATCACCTGAACCATCATATGTGATTTCTGTTCTTTTAGGATTGAGGTCAAACCAGCCATGTATCTGTACAGGATGTTTTGATTTAACTGGAAGAGGAAGAAATGTATGATAATTTGATTTATTATGCTTTTTCACATTCCCCTTTTCATCCAGAGAAACGGCAACACCAGCCCAAGGTAGAACTTTACGAGTATTTGGTGAAATAGTTAAGACTCTAATAGCTTGATCTATCAGATTGTCATCTTCTCCACGAAATAAGCCATTAACAACAGCCCAACTTTTTTCAAAGTCATGATAGGTCTTTTTGTCTCTATCAAAGTATTTAATCAAAAAATGGTGTTTATAGGTAAACAAAGGAAGTGTTTTTCCATTGTTTTTCCAGTTTTCACAAATTTCCAATAAGTTAGAAGAAAACTCGTCTTGTATTTTATTATTGTATTCCAGTAGTTCGTTTGAATTTTTAGTACTTATTTCAACATGAATAATTTTTTCGTTTTCTCCATTTATTTCTTGCAGTACAAGTTTTTGAATATGTCGTAAAAATAACAGTCCAGAAGTGTTGTCTTTCCACTCATCGCACCAATTCAAGAAATCCTCATATTTGAAGACTTCGTGGCTAATATCACTTCGATTTGCTGTTTTATCATTTCTTAATGGTAAACGGAAAGTTGTACCAGATTGACTGTTGTCAAGGTTAAAAGCCTTTAACCATTGCGATATTTCTTGATTGTCTTTTTCTAGATCCCAGCCCTGAATACTTTTATTCTTACCCTTGGCAACAGCATTTCTAAGCACATCGAACCAATACGCTGTTCCACTAGAAACAAAGCTTGGGTGGTCAGAAATACTAAAACTGGAACTAAACCCCTGACCAAACCGACCTGTAGAGTTGGCATCCCCTATTTTCCCATGAGCACTGATTTTAACAATTGATTCAAAGTCTTTATCTTTAAAGCTAACGTTGTTGTATAGAAGTAGAGAAGTTTCTTTAGCGACTTCGAACTTTGTATCAATTAGGGACGTATGTATTCTTTTATCAAATGTAACCACTAACTCCGTTGCTCCAGAGTCATCTGCATTTTGCAAGTATTCCTTCAATATCGAATTTTTTGAATATCCGTCAATAAGATCACAGATTCTAGGTACTAAATCTTCTTCGTAATTTATTTCAAATGCCATTTACAATCCTTGTTTTTTTGTATTTAGCCTTATTGTACAACCTGCATTCGTATAATAAGTGCATAGCCCCGCATCTAGCGATGGCGTAAAAAGACATTTGGGAGCTAAAAAAAAGGCTCAGGTGTAAACTACGCAAGTAATCGCCAAACTATTTGCGG
>JAQIBE010000099.1 GCA_027859235.1 Desulfobulbaceae bacterium | reverse complement strand
CCGCAAATAGTTTGGCGATTACTTGCGTAGTTTACACCTGAGCCTTTTTTTTAGCTCCCAAATGTCTTTTTACGCCATCGCTAGATGCGGGGCTATGCACTTATTATACGAATGCAGGTGGTATTTAAGTTATTCATATTTTACTTTACATAACCCTCCCCCGGCTATTAAAGTAAAAAGCTAAATAGATAAGGTGCCCCTTTTGGAAAATAATCACATAGAAGTTATCGCTGGCATGCTTAAAACCATGTCCCATCCCATCCGCTTAAAAATCCTCTGCCTCCTGCAGAACAAGGAAATGACCGTGGGGGATATCCGGGAAGAAGTTAAGACAACAAATGCCAATGTTTCTCAGCACCTATCCATCCTCAGAAATCAAAAAATCATTGGTTTCCGCAAAGAAGCAAACTTCATTTACAACCGTATTGATGATGTCCGAGTTCTGGAACTCATGCAGACCATGGGCAAACTCTACTGCCAGAACGCAGGAGAATAATCCCTTTCTGCCTCGCTGCGACATTCGGCCATGAACCTTGCCTGACCGGAACATTTATCCGTAACCAACTGGAGTGGAATTAAGCATGACGCTTGGCGAAAAATTAGTACAAACATCTATCAAACGGCCTAAGCAGATCGCCATAGCCCTCGGGGTCATCACCCTCCTTCTGGGACTGCTCATTTTCAAGGTGCATGTTGATACCGACCCTGAGAATATGCTTTCCCCTGATGAGCCGGTGCGCATCTTCCATAACGAGACCAAAAAAGACTTCTCCCTGTACGACATGGTTATCCTGGGTGTCGTCAACACAAGCCACCCGGACGGGGTTTTCAACCCTGAAACCCTCAACCACGTTTACGATCTCACCCAGTACGCCGCCACCCTTTCCGATCCGGAACATCCTGAACGCCAGGTTGTCAGCTCCAAAATAATGGCTCCATCAACTGTTGATGCCATTTCCCAGGCAGGACTTGGACAGGTCAGTTTCAGCTGGCTCATGCCAAAACCACCGGAGACGAGAGAAGAATCCCTGCGCATCCGCGATCTGGCCATGTCCAACCCCCTTCTCAAAGGCACCCTGGTTTCCGAAGATGAACAGGCCATCGGCATCTACCTCCCCATTACCTCCAAGAATTTTGCCCATACCCTGTCGCAGCAACTCACAGAAAAGATAGCCACCCTCTCCGCCAACGGGGATGAATATTATATTACAGGTCTGCCGGTTGCAGAGGACACCTTCGGCAAGGAAATGTTCGTGCAGATGGCCATCAGCGCTCCAGGTGCCATGCTTGCCATCTTCCTCCTCATGCTGTTTTTCTTCAGACAGATCAGGCTCATCATTTCCCCCATGATCGTCGCTATGATTTCGGTGATCACCACCATGGGGCTTCTCATCGGTACAGGGCACACCCTGCACATCATGAGTTCCATGATCCCCATCTTCCTCATGCCCATTGCCGTGGTGGATTCCATCCACATCCTGAGTGAATTTTTTGATGAGTACCAGGCCACCCGCAACCGCAGACAGGCCATTGAACATGTGGTCGCAACACTCTTCACCCCCATGCTGTACACCTCGCTCACCTCAGCCGCAGGCTTTGCATCCCTGGCCTTTACCCCCATTCCGCCGGTACAGGCCTTCGGCATATTTGTCGCCATCGGCATCATGATTGCCTGGTTCACCACCATCATCTTCATCCCGGCCTATATCATGCTGATGCCGGAGAAGAGCCTTGTAAACTTTGGTGTCTCTAAAAATACTATGAGGGAACATCCATCCCTCATGGCCAGACTGCTGCGTCGGCAGGGACGTTTCATCTACGCCTGGCCTAAACTCATCATGATCACGGCCCTCCTCATCACCGGCGTTGCCATTAGCGGCATCATGAAGATTCAGGTCAACGACAATCCTATCAACTGGTTCACCAAGAACCATGAAATTCGTGTTGCCGACCGAATCCTCAACAGCCATTTTAAAGGGACCTACGAGGCCTTTTTAATTCTGGAAAGCAACGGTCAAGACCTTACCCCGTCTGAGGCCAACGAAAAATTTAGCGGAATGCTTAAATCCATGGCCGTTGATGATCCCTCCAAGATCGTTGTGGCCAAGGCGCTGGCCCTGAGTCAGCGCGCCGCTTCAGCACCAGACCTTGACACCATGCTAAAAAACATGGAGGAGACCTTCATCCAGGCCCAGGATGAAGCGAGTGACACCACCTATGATGCCTGGAGTGACGCACTCGCCCTCCTGGACCAGTTCAAGCATCGCAATCAGGTCTTTAAGCGTCCCGATGTCCTGGAGTATATTGGCGGATTGCAGGCACATCTTCTCCAGAAAGGGCTGGTGGGTAAATCCAATTCCATCACCGATATGGTGAAAAAGATACACAGCGAACTCTTTAATGACCCCGCCAAATTCAGCGTACCTGACAGCATAGGAGGTGTGGCTCAATCTTTGATTTCCTTTCAAAACAGCCATAAACCAAATGACCTGTACCACATGGTCACCCCTGACTTTCAGAAGGCAAATATCTGGGTGCAGTTGCAGAATGGCGACAACCAAGGCATGGAGGCACTTGTTCGAGAGGTGGAGATCTACATCCTGGGGCACCAGCCGCCTGTCAGCCTCCAGCATGAGTGGGCAGGGCTCACCTACCTCAACGTGGTGTGGCAGGACAAGATGGTCTCCGGCATGCGCGACTCTTTTATAGGGAGCTTCATCGTCGTGCTCATCATGATGACCATCCTCTTCCGCTCCCCCACCTGGGGTCTGCTGGCCATGATTCCACTCTCCATGACCATTGCCTGGATTTACGGGGTCATTGGCCTCATCGGCAAGGATTATGACATGCCTGTTGCCGTGCTCTCCTCCCTCACTCTGGGCCTTGCCGTTGACTTTGCCATTCATTTTCTTGAACGGGTCCGCACAACCGTGGCCGAAACCGGTTCATGGAAGTCAGCCATCACCCTTATGTTTGAGGAACCGGCCCGGGCCATCAGCCGTAATGTCATTGTCATTGCCATCGGCTTTACGCCCTTACTCCTGGCCCCCCTTGTTCCCTATAAAACCGTTGGTATTTTTCTGGCCTCCATCATGGTGATCTCCGGCCTTGCCACCATGTTCATCCTGCCGGCCCTGATTACCATCATTCAGAACTGGCTCTTCACCTTACCCCTTGAGGATCAGGAAGCACCGAAACCGTAACCGTTCTCATAACACCATCGTGATGAGAACCGGCAGACCGGGAACAAAACGAGACCTGCAAACCACGTATCCCCCTCAGGTAGGCGTCAGACTCCAAGGGGGACTAAACAAAATCTAATCATTTTATAGGTATTCGACCATCATGAGGTTAACCATGCGTTTCATTCTCCCCTGCCTTTGCACCCTGTTCTACGCAGCGACCGTTTGCGCGGCCCCGGATGTCGCTGAAATCGTCCAGAAGGCCAATTTTGCCTCCTATTATAATGGGGATGACGGCAGTTCCCTGGTGGAAATGGTCATCACCGACAGCCAAGACCGTACGCGCACACGTCTTTTCACCATCCTCCGCAAGGATGAGTCTGATGGCGGGAATCAGTCATACTATGTGTATTTCAAGCGCCCTTCGGACATCCGCAAAACCACCTTCTTGGTGCATAAACACATCCAATCCGAGGATGACCGCTGGCTCTACCTTCCCGGCCTTGATCTGCTGAAACGTCTCGCTGCCTCGGACAAACGCACCTCCTTTATGGGCTCACATTTTTTCTATGAAGATGTTTCAGGACGGAACATCAGTGAAGACCTGCACACCCTGGAAGAGGAAACAGCAGAATATTATATCCTCAATAACATACCTAAGAAACCGGATGAGGTTGAATTCTCTGCCTATACAATCTGGATTGACAAAACCACCTACCTACCCATGAAGGCCGAATATCTGGATAAATCCGGCAAGGGTTATCGCACCATGGAGGTTCTGAACACGGCAGAGATTCAGGGTTTCACCACCGTAACAAAATCAAAAATCAGCGATTTAAACAGCGGCGGTTCAACCATTACAACATTCAGCGAAATCAAATATAATATCGGTCTCGATCAATCTCTCTTTACCGAGCGCTACTTACGCCGCCCGCCTAGAGAGGCTCGCCAATAATCTCCCGCGACCCGTGCCTATGAAAACACTCCTCACCCTCTGTCTCCTCACCCTCGCCCAACCAGCCATGGGGAACATGAATGACCTTAAAGACCAGCTCTATGATGCAACAGGCCTTGACATGGTCGGGTTCATGGAAACCCGTTACGGTCTCCGGACCCAGAACGATCCGCACCAGAAGGACGAGTCCATTGCGGAGATGCGTCTGCAGCTTGACCTTTTCAAGGATTTGCAATGGGGGGTCTTGAAGTTTAAAGGGGATCTCCTGCATGATGAAGTCATGCACCGGACCACGGGTGAATTCCGGGAATTGAATCTCCGGGTTTCCCCCCTTGACAACATGGATATCAAGTTAGGACAACAGATTCTCACCTGGGGTACGGGTGACATGTTATTTATCAACGATCTGTTCCCCAAGGATTGGCAATCCTTCTTCATTGGCCGCGATGATGAGTATCTCAAGGCGCCGGCAAATGCGCTCAAAACCAGTCTCTTTTACGACATGGCGAATATTGATCTGGTCTACACACCAACCTTCCAGGGGTCAGAATATATAAGCGGTGAACGCCTCAGTTTTTGGAACCCCGTACTGGGTGATCTTGCCGGGGCCAATGGCAAGTTTGACCTTGAGGAACGAAACTCCACCGGCCGTGACAGTGAATACGCCATGCGAGTCTCAAAAAACAAAGACAGCATGGAGTTTGCGCTCTACGGCTATTATGGGTTCTGGAAAACCCCTGAGGGGATGACAGGTGATGGCAAACTCCGCTATCCACGGTTATCCGTATACGGCGGCTCAATACGAACCCCCCTGTGGGGCGGGATAAGTCATATGGAAACAGGCTATTATGACTCCAGCCAGGCAGATAACGGCAATGATCCGCTCACCCGTAATGATGAGGTGCGCTTCCTCGCTGGCTTTGAAAGGGAAATTGGTCAAGAACTCACCGCATCCATACAATATTATCTGGAGTGGATGATGGATTATGACAACTATGAGGCAAGTCTCATCCCAGGCTCTCCCCCAAAGGATGAATACCGTTCTGTCCTGACCCTGCGACTGACCAAGCTCCTCATGAATCAGAATCTCATCCTCTCCTTCTTCGGTTATTATTCTCCCACCGATGAGGATGCTTACCTGCGCCCCAAGGCACAGTATAAGATGACCGACAGCTGGCTCCTTGAAGCTGGAGGGAATATTTTCATTGGCAGTGAGGACCACACCTTCTTCGGCCAATTCAGCAAAAACACCAATGTCTATATGGGACTGCGGTTTAATTATTAAAGAAGATTAGAGGAAAACAATATGCTTATCATCGACTGGGTTCATCTCATTGCCGGCACAATCATCCTCATCACCCTTGGACTGGGCGTTGAAGCAAGCCCGCTTTTCATCCATAAGTATTTTCTTTTCGGCACCGCCTTTGTCGGTGCTAACCTCCTGCAATTCGGCATCACCAAGTACTGCCCAATGATGACCATACTGCGAGCCTTAGGGGTTGCAGAAAAGGGGTCTTGCCTCGATCATGAAGAGGATTAGCAACCCTGCCACTGCAATAATGGTGTCATCCCCCTCACAGAAGGGGGGGGGATCCCAACTACCTTTCAGCCTATGGAATTATAGATAACCACAGGGCACGACGCACGGTGCGCCACCTTCTCCGCCACACTGCCCAGAATAAATCTCTCGATCGCATTATAGCGATGAGAACCGATAATAATCAGGTCAAAATTCTCCTTTTTGGCGAAATCAACGATCTCCGTAGGTGCTGATCCATTAAGGACAAAGCCTGTGCAAGTGTCACCCAACTCACTCTGTTCACGGATAAATTTTTCCATATCACGTTCAACATGCTTGGCAAGCTCCGCCTCAAATTCAGCAACAGCAAACCCCTCATAGGCCATGGGATTTTCCAAGACATGAACAAAGGTCAGCGTGGCCCCGAATTTTTCAGCATAAAATGTTGCATAATCGACTAACGGATTAGAATTCGTAAAGGAATCGATGGGTACCAGGATCTTTTTAATGGTGAACATAACACACCTCCTTGCTTGAAATAGGAACGATGAACGATACGAGCCTTTGCCATGGATAACTTCACAATCCTGCAGATTCGCTCGACACGAACCCCGGCAAGGACAACCTGGTAAATCTTATCTTAATCAAGCAAAGGATAGCAAGGGCGGACAACGATTTACCCGCTTTTATTGGCGACCATCCCCCGACAGCTGTGACCATCCACCGCGGAGATCAAAGGTCCAGTCCAGCCAAGAGATTATCCCCAATGACCTGAAACCCCTGACGTGCCTCAGACCAACCCTCAAAACGTCTCATTCTTCCCAGAACCGGAACACCAGAAAAATCGCCGATGGTGCGCTGGTTATCAACCACCAGCATGTTGTCCTCAGCATAAATTTGTTCATCATTGAAAATGATGCCAAGGAGTGGAATCCCGCGCTGCCTTAATCCTTCCACAGTCAAAAGCGTATGGTTGATGGACCCCAGCCCGGAACGGGCCACCAGTATGGCCTGCACATCATGGGTTGCCATATAATCCCCCAGGAGCAGAGCACGGGTCAGCGGCACCAATAATCCCCCGGCACCCTCAATAAGCACCACTTCATGCCGGTCCTCCATGATATTCATGGCCTGATCAAGCTTGCGAACATCAACCCCCCGGCCGTACTGTTCTGCTGCCAAATGAGGGGATGCAGGTAGAGGAAAGTGATAGACATTATGGACAGGAATTCCTGCCTGGGTGTGAACATAACGACAATCATCACACAACTCACCACCACAACTGACAAGCTTCAAATAGCCACAATCAATCCCCTGTGCGTGTAAATAATCCCCAAGCAGACCGGTTATAACTGTTTTACCAATGTCTGTATCGGTGCCTGTTATGAATATCTTTACTGCCATTTAGTACCTTACTCCTGAAAGATTGTCACAAAAACAAGCCCCTTGAAAATAACCTTTAAATGCCCAAATCACCTATGCCACCAGATAAGCGAACGAAGAGAGATCTTCGAGCTACTTATCCAATCCTTAATTTCCTCTATAGCGGGTTACCGCCCCCCCATACCCCTCAGAAAAAAGACCTGATACTGCACTGTAAATCCCCCCCTTGCCATAAACCAGTCCGCCAGGGAGTGTAAATTTGTTTTATTAAAACGCGGCACAAGGGTATGAAATCCCCCTGTACCCGTATATTTTATAGCACGCAATAAATCATAGATCGTCTCGTAGGAGCGGGTATAGGTCTGCTCATGAATCTCCACCTGGACAAAGTCATGACACAGGGTCTGTAATTGTTTTTTGCCCAGAAAATGCAGCGAGGGCAGCCTATACTCACTCCCCATCACCTCCTGCAGACCTTCCCCAAGTTCAGCCAGACAGTTCGGGCCAAAGACAGAGGCAATGAACACACCGTCACGAGCCAGGGCGTGATGTATATTTTTCAGGACGAGCCGGGGTTCCTGAAACCACTGGAACGTCGCATTTGAACAGATGTAATCATATTTATTTTGAGTTCCAGCCAGATACTCTTCGCAATCAGCACAGATAAACGTAGTGGTATCAGAATCGACATTCTGTTTAGCC
The DNA here is from genome assembly GCA_027859235.1 of Desulfobulbaceae bacterium. GTDB lineage: Bacteria > Desulfobacterota > Desulfobulbia > Desulfobulbales > SURF-16 > JAJRUT01. The sequence goes on along the minus strand of JAQIBE010000099.1, from coordinate 1,228 downwards.
TCAGCCAGCATGGCACTGGAAAAATCCAAACAGGTCAGAGGTACGTGGGGGAATAAGCGGTTGAGGATTCTCGTAAAACCACCTGTGCCGCAACCCAGTTCAAGGATTGTCTCCACCTTTTCCTTAGCAATTAAACGACTGAGCTCTAAGGCTGTTTTCTGCTGCACATCAGCATAGCCATCATAGGTCGGAGCCGCACGCTCAAAGCGTTTACGTATTTCACTTTTACGATCCATCATAGTCTGAAATCCGCATGGGAAAAGGGGAAATGGCCAACACCAGCAAGCATGGTGATGTGGGAGGCGGGGAAATTCACCATCTCAGCCACTGGACAGACAAGATCCTTATCACCCTGAACAAGGTGCACGGGCAGGGGGAGAGACTCAGGCATACGATGGGCGGCAAGATACGTCAAGCCCTGATCAAGAAAGTCCACCTCGTAATTTTGAGGATAGGACATGAGGAGAGTGGCCAACTGGTTATAATCCGCCTTGGCCCCCAGGAAACATTTCCTGTAGAATTTCCCCATGGAAACGCCGGTAGCATCCAATAGACCCTGGCGGGTGAAATCAATATCCCCGGCAAGCCAGCGCTGACGCACCGCCACCAAGGTGAGAGACGAGACCATCTCAGGGTGGTGCATAGTGAAATCAACACCAATATTCCCCCCCATGGACCAGCCCAGAATGCGGATCTGACCAATCTGCTGATCCGCTAAAAACTCGGACAATCCCCCCACCATCCCAGGGGAAGTAAAGCCAGTCGGCACAATAAGTGTCTCATCCTTAAAGGCCGCATGATCATTAAACACCTGTCCCGTAAATCCCCAACCAGGAATGATCACCAGGGGAACCTGTTGCGGTCCCCCCCTATTTATCATGAGCCAGTCTGTCATCACACTTCATCATTCAGCATTTTTAATAGTATTATCTCGATGGCAAACAAGATATTCTCCAACTCCGATGTTCTTGTACCATGATCTGTACGATCTACACGATGTTTTTTCCCATGCATATAACCAACAAAAAAATCCCTGCATCGCGCAAGCGACACAGGGATTTTTTTATTACACGATAAGCCTGAAAAGACGTTAGTGGCCGTTAAGCATGTTAACCAGGTAAGGTAAAATGAGAAGGCTGATTCTCTCAACGAGCTATGATATACATCATGCTCAACGATAAACGCAGTCATTATGCTGCAAAAAAAGGAGAATCAGCCCATGTATAAT
>JAQIBE010000307.1 GCA_027859235.1 Desulfobulbaceae bacterium | reverse complement strand
AGATAACGTCAACATCCACGAACTGTAAACGGTAAACTGGCAACGGGTAACTGGTTGGAATAACAGAATATTGTTTACCACTCTCTAAGTTATGCTGAAGTTGGGTGGTAATCATATTTTTTTATGTTCCCAGGAGTCGCGCAATCCTCTCCTGCATCGGCGGATGGGTGGCAAACAACCCGGCAAGCCCCCCTCCGCTTAACGGATTGACAATATACATCTGCGCCGTGGCCGGATTGACATCCATGGGCTGAAGCCGATTCGTCTGCTCCAGTTTCTGCAATGCCGAAGCCAGCGACTGCGGCCGCCCGCAGATCGCCGCACCCGTGGCATCCGCCTGAAACTCACGGGATCTGGAAATGGCCATTTGAATAAGGGATGCCGCAATAGGAGCCACAAACATCATGAGCAGACTGCCGATAATCCCCCCGCCATCACTATCCTCATCCCTTGAAAAACCGCCAAAGATCATGGCCCATTGCGCCATGGATGCCAGAGAACTAATGGCTCCGGCAAAGGTGGCGGCAATGGTTGAGATGAGAATATCACGATTCTTGATGTGACCCAGCTCATGGGCCACAACCCCTTCAAGCTCCTGGCGATTGAGCACACTTAAAATCCCTGTGGTCACCGCCACCACAGCATGGTCAGGGTTACGCCCGGTGGCAAAGGCATTCGGCGTCGGATCCTCAACAATATACACCCGTGGTTTCGGAATCCCGGCACGTTGCGACAAGATTTCCACAATCCTATGCAGCTCCGGGGCCTGGGCCCCACTCACCTCCCTGGCCTTGCTCATGGCGAGAACCATTTTGTCGGAATACCAGTAGGCGCTAAAATTCATCACCACGGCAAAGACAAGGGCAATCACCACGCCTGCCTGTCCACCAAGCAACTGTCCTGCCACCATAAAGAGCGCGGTCATGGCAGCCATCAGCACCCCTGTTTTCACTATACTATTCATTGTTTTTTCCTCATTCTCTCAAGATATTTTTTAAACTATAGCAAATACGACAAATCCCGACTGAAAAAGTTCATTATTTGCATTGACTCAGCCGCTCTCGCGGGTACGCCCCTTCTTTCCCTATGGGCTATATTGCTTCGGCAATTAACTACTTAAATTTTAAGAAATTAATAATCAAACAATTAGCCACAGAATCCACGGAAAACACGGACAAAAACTTCTGTGTTTTCCGTGGATTCTGTGGCTAAAAAAAAGATGCTATTGAGCATTAATTGAATGACATAAATATCAAATATTTTTCTTCACTATTTAATTGCCAAAGCAATAACAGGTAGAAAATGTGGCACTGCGAACATGTTCACGGTAAGATTAATATTTTAATCATTAATAAGCATCCATGCCCATGAAATTACATACCTGCGTTCGACCTGACCACATCTTCCGCATCATTACCCACACGCCAGCCTATAAGGTCAGCAACCTGCGGGAACAGACCTCCATCTCTCTCCTTGGCTTAATGGATGGCAGAGAAGTCGACAACCAGCAGAACTTTCCCGAGCATAACATCCATGTTTCCGCCAGTGACAAGGTGTATGAACTTGCCAACCCCTTTTCATTCAAGGGGTCGACCTTTATTAATGGCAGCTGGGCGGATCAGCAGGCCGCATGTCCTGAAACAATCCACCTGCCGCCACAGCCAGAGGTGTCCTTCTCGGGAAATTTAAACATCCAGGAACAGACGGAACTGCAGCCGCTCTTCAAGAAACTGCCCCATGCCGTCCTCCTGAGTCTGGCGACAAATTCCACCGACCCACGGGATCTTACCTGCCTCGCGGAGATCGCCTGCGATTTCAGCAGAGATGAACAGGGGAACATCCTGGGCCTCCTTTACAGGCAGTCGACACCGACCAGACGCGCCGTCATTCACAACCACAACCTCTACGAAGCCGTTGCCAATAACCCCCACCTCCCCGACCCGTACAGACAGGCCATGGTGCTGCGCCCGGGAGCACAGGGGAACAGTGAGATTGTCGGCGAGTATAACGAGGGGACCCACGTGTATGAATATCTGCGGAGCAACTCCTACATCCCATGGGGACATTACGCAGCCAACATGGCCGATGACACCATTCGTTACAGCCTGGCAGACCTCAGTCAAAGCGACATGCAGGGGCTTCGCCATCTCTACTACCAGCGCACCTATTGCCGTATGGCAGCCGACCTTGGTCTGCCGCCTCTCACCGCAAAGAAGCAGGCCACGACCGCAGAACTTGAAGCGTGCCGCTTAACCATTCAAGAGGCCTTGTCCCAGGGCGCCAGCCCCACCTTTGACGCCACGTTATGGGGCTGGAATTACGGCTTTGACTTTGCCCCGTCAGGCTATCGGCTGAATGCCTCCCACCAGATGATCCACCAACAGTTCGCTATGATCCCAGCAGCAACGGAACATAACTCGACCTTCTGTTGCGGCGATCTCATCCATGATTGCTGCGTGCGCTACAAGGAAGAAACCGGCCATGATTTCTTTACTGATTACATAGGCTGTATCCGCAATAATGTCAGGATGGACGGGGGAACGGCTGAAAGCCGTCTGATTCTCTTTGAGGATGACTACTGCATGGCATTTATCCCCAAGGCGCAGACATCCCAATGGGAGGTACAGATCATGGCAACCTGTAAGGCCGGCAACATCCTGGAACTCTCCACTGCAGGACGCGCCAGTATCGACCGGGCTTTTTATCGTCTTAGCAAGGGGTTACATAAACTGGGATTAAAGCTCATGTGTACCATTGAGTATTCCTCCCGGTTCACCAGGAATTCAAACCAGCGGCTGATCTACTCCTTTCTCCCTAAATTACCCAAATCACCCGGGGCCTTCAGTGAATCCCAACTGCGCTGGATCATGGGCCATTTCCCTGAAGATTTTGCCATTGCCCTGCGCCGCGCCATTGCTTCCTGAAGAGTAAAAGCCAGACTCACCATTTCCCTTTGTGAAACTGACTATTTTCAGTTACAATATCCCTCTTTTCAGGCAACAGATTATACAAGACAACAGGAATTCGTCATGGCAAAACCAGGTTATTACGGCAAATGGGGGGGGGCATTCATCCCCGAGGTCCTTTTTGAAACATTCAAAGAGTTGAACATCGCCTTTGAAGCCGCAAAGGCAGACCCGTCATTCTGGCAGGAATACCTGCACCTGATGGCAACCTATTCCTGCAGACCCACCCCCCTGACCTATGCGGAGAACATCTCAAAGCATCTTGGCGGGGCACAGATTTACATCAAACGTGAAGACCTGAACCACACCGGCGCCCATAAGGCTAATAATGTAATGGGCCAGGGGTTGCTGGTGAAGCGGATGGGCAAAACCAGAGTCATTGCTGAAACAGGGGCTGGGCAGCACGGCGTTGCCACCGCCACCATGGCGGCAAAATTCGGGTTTGACTGTACCATTTATATGGGTGAGGAAGATGTTGTCCGCCAACGGCCCAATGTCTTCTGGATGGAAAAGATGGGTGCCACTGTGGTGCCTGTCACCTCTGGAACCAAGACCCTTAAAGATGCCATCAATGAAGCCTTCCGCGACTGGGTCACGGCCATGGATGACACCCATTATGTAATGGGTACGGTATGCGGGCCCCACCCCTTTCCGGAAATGGTGGCCTGGTTTCAATCCATCATTGGCACAGAGGCGCATAAGCAGATTATTGAATATGCAGGGAAACTTCCATCACGGGTCTACGCCTGTGTTGGCGGCGGCTCCAATGCCATGGGTGTTTTCCAGGGATTTCTCAACACCCCCGAGGTTGAACTCATTGGGGTTGAAGCGGGAGGACTAGGCGTTGATTCAGGCGAGCATGCAGCACGCCTTGCCTCAAAAGACGGCTCCCCGGGCGTTGCCCAGGGGTATCACACCATGTTCCTCCAGAATGATGACGGCCAGATGAATGACACCTACTCGGTTGCTGCCGGCCTTGACTATGTCGGCGTATCCCCCATCCTCACCGATCTCTGGGAAAAGGGGCAGGTCCGCTTTGAATCGGCAACAGACAAGGAGGTCCTGGATGCCCTTGATATGACGATGAAAATGGAAGGCATCATCCCGGCCCTGGAGTCGAGTCATGCCTTTGCCCAGGCCTATAAAGAGGCGGGGAGCATGGGCACAGACGAGGTGATCATCATCAATATGAGCGGTCGGGGCGATAAAGATATCTTTACCATAGCCCATGCCTATGATGACCCATCATGGAAGGAATTTATTATCAAGAAAGGAGCTGGATATGCAGCTTGAAAATTATATCAGAGCAGAGCTGGCAAAACCCGCTAAAGACATCCTCCTCATGACCCATATTGTCCTGGGCTACCCCTCCCTGGAGGTGAACCGGGAAGTGATCAGACAGATGGTGGAGAATGGGGTTGAGCTCATTGAAATGCAGATCCCCTTCTCTGAGCCCATGGCGGACGGCCCCACCATTGTGCGTGCCAACCAGGAATCACTTGAAACTAACATTACAGTGGAAGAATGTATGGCCTTTGGCCAGGAGATGTGCGAGACCCACGGGATCGCCTTTCTCTTCATGACCTATTATAATATTATCTATAAATACGGCGTGGTGGATTTTTTCAAGAAATCAAAGTCCTACAACATTCAAGGGTTCATCGTCCCGGATCTTCCCCCTGAGGAAGGTGCAGAATTTCTTGCCCTGGCCAAGGAGTATGAAATTGCCCCAATTTTGATCTACGCCCCGACATCCAGTCCTGAGCGCATGCAAACCCTGGCAAGTTATGCAGACGGCTTCATGTATTGTGTGGCACGAAAAGGCGTTACCGGTCAGAAGACAGATTTTGATCTGGAGTTCGACAGCTACATTGACAGATGCCGTACAGGTACGTCATTGCCGCTTGCTGTGGGGTTTGGCATCAGTTCAAGGGAGGACATCACCTACCTCACCGGCAAGGCGGATATCGGCGTCATCGGCACCGCCACCATTAACCTGGTTAACGACAAGGGTGCTGAGGCGGTGGGACCTTTTATCAAAGGCTTGCGAGACTGAGGGTACAGCTCACTTCAGCCTGTGCAGGGTCACCAGTAGACTCAAAAAAGCTAAGTTAAAAATCACCAATGGGGTCAGCTCGACATTGGCCAAACGCTGTCCACCTCTCAGCGTGAATTTACATTTAGGGGCCGTTAAGAATGTTGACTGTTTGTAGCAATTTCTTTACGGCCCCTTATGCAGCTATGGACATTTCAGTGGGCATGTTATTTTTTTTACAACTGCTTAGTGCCTTTTTTTCTACTCATACCCCTTGCCACATCTGTGCATTTTAGGTACAAGCATTTTTTAGCGGATCACCTCAGTCATTAAATGATGATCTTAGTTGTACCAAGGGGACGATTGGCTCGAGACATTTTGAGCCAATCACATAAAAGGAAACGCAGGCGAATCCTGCATGGTGCTTGTATTGACAGAAGTTATTTGTGCGACCGAGTTAAAAAAACTCAAAAAACAGCCTAAGATAACAGCCAAAGAACGTCTGCACGATTTTCGTTCACTGTTTCAAAAAGAAGACGCTGTCCTCATCGTTATTTCTGCAGATCCGGACTCCCTGGCAGCATCCCTGGCAGTAAAAAGCATCCTCCGCTACCGTGTCCGTAAGATAGTAGTGGGATACCCCAACGAAATTCGCCGATTATCCAATCTGGCCATGGTTGACCTGCTCAAAATAAAAGCGAGACGTATTAAGAGTATTGACCAGGACAAGTATGACAAGTTCATCATCCTTGACTCTCAACCATCCCACAATCCCATGTTTCAGGACATCAAATTTGATGCGGTTCTTGACCATCACCCTATCTCAGGTGACTGGGAAACCTCTTTTGCTGATGTTCGTCCAGACTATGGCTCCGTCGCATCAATGATGGTGGAGTATTTACGCGCCGCTAAGCTCAAACCCTCGGTGGCTATTGCCACTGCTCTCTTTTATGCAATAAAAGTTGATACCAGGAATTTTGAGAAGCAGGCAAATATTGCCGATGCGACAAGCTTCCGCTATTTATTCAACATTGCCAACAAAAACCTGGTACGCAAAATTGAACTGTCCGAGATGCGCCTTTCGGAACTTAATTACTTCAAGACCGCCTTTGACACCATGAAGGTCAGCAACAACAGGCTCTACGCCCACGTGGGCCGGGTATTCAGCCCTGATGTCCTGGTGATCATTGCTGATTTCTTCAACCGGGTTCACCCTGTGAGCTGGGTCTTTGTCTCTGGAATTCACGGAGAACGTCTGGTGGTTATCTTCCGCTGTGACGGTTACCGTAAAAATGCAGGCGTTCTTGCCTCTAAGGCCTTTGGCGAGATTGGCTCTGCCGGAGGCCACCGCGAAGCTGCGCGGGCCGAAGTCCCTCTCAAAAATCTCGACAAACAGGATCAGGACTTTGACACCCAGACCCTGCGCCGCTTAACCAGACGGCATATTTGATTCATGGCAACATAACCGCCTTACCGCCCTCTTCACCTTAGACAGTCAGTTCCTCCCCGCCTCTCCCCCTATCTTCCAACTTCTTAAAAAATTCCTTTTCATTCTTGCGCGTTCCCTCTACTATTTTCAATAGGCTTTAATTGTTACCTTTTTTCTTTATTCCCTGAGATCCCATGAAAAAAAAGCTCCAAACCCTCGCCATGATCCTTGCCGGCGGCAGAGTTGATGAACTCAGCGTCCTCACCTGCTACCGGCCTAAATCGGCTGTGCCCTTTGGCGGTTTTGCCAGAGTCATTGACTTCCCCCTGTCAAACCTGATGAACTCAGGGCTGGAACAGGTCGCCATCATGAGTCAATACCGCAGCTTCTCCCTGATTAACCATATTGGTATCGGTGCAGCCTGGGATATGCTCGGCAGATATCGCGGCGTTGCAATTCTGCCGCCCTCCACTGGATACGGCAACACGTCGTGGTATAAAGGGTCTGCAGATGCGGTTTTTCAGAACATTGATTTCATTGAATACCATGACCCTGAAGAGGTTCTCATCATCTCAGGCGACCATATTTATAATATGGATTACCAGGAAATTATCCGTTATCACCGTGAAAAAAATGCGGATCTGACCATCGGCTGCGTCAAGGTTCCCATGGACCGCGCCCACCGTTTTGGTCTTGCCGACATAGACGATGAGGACGGAACTCGCGGCGGACGCATTCTTCAGTATAAAGAAAAACCAGACCAGGCAAAATTCAACTGGGCCTCCATGACAATCTTCTGCTTCAACCCGAAGATATTACTGGAGACATTAACCGTAAATGCCAGAGAAGATGATTCCTTTGAGTTTGGCAGAGATATTATTCCGCGCCTCATGGCGGCGAAAAAGAGAATCTACGGCTATAAGTTCCAGGATTACTGGGGATACAGTCGCACCGTTGAAGAATACTGGCAGACCAATATGGACCTCCTGGGCAAGAATCCGCAGATAAAGCTCGAGGAATGGGGAATACGCACAAACCTCGAACACCGTGACATTCGTGACTGCCAGCCGCTCAAAGTTGGCGCCAAGGCAGATATAAGCAATTCTCTCATCTACAACGGCTGTATCATTGAAGGCAGGGTTGAGAATTCCATTATTTTCCCTGGGGTGCATATCCAAGAAGGGGCTACGGTAAGAGACTCGGTTCTCTTTTTCAATAATATTGTCGGCAAAGACAGTCGGCTTGAAAAGGTGATCAGCGATGTTAATGTAACCATTGGCGATTCGGCGCAAATTGGCAACCCTGGCCCGGTTGCCGATAAGAGGGTCACTCTCCTGGGGTGGAACAACTACTTTCCAGACCATATTAAAATTGGTTCAGACTGTACAATTTACCCCCAACTTGGTCCTGAGAAGATAGGAGCCATTATCAAAAATGGTGAGGTGGTACGATGAAGATCCATGAGCAACCCCTTGTCCTCATTCTCGCCGGCGGTGTAGGGAGTCGCCTCAATACCCTCGTGCATACGAGGGCCAAGCCTGCGGTTCCTTTTGGCGGCATCTATCGCATCATTGATTTCAGCCTTTCAAATGTCATGAATTCCGGGATGACCCACGTGGGCGTACTGACCCAGTACAAACCCCTGAGCCTCATGCACCATCTGGGTACTGGCGAACCATGGGATTTCACTGGACGTACCCGCGGCATCAAAATCCTCCCTCCACGCACAGGCTCCCTTGATTCTGACTGGTACAAGGGTACAGCAGATGCGGTACGGCAAAATATCGATTTTATCAAATCCCACCCGTCTAAAGAGGTCATCATTCTTTCCGGTGACCATATTTACCGGATGGATATCGACGACATGCTGCATTTTCATCATCGCAAAAAGGCAGACATCACTATTGCGATGATGGTGGTCCCCAAAGAAGATATCCATCAATTTGGGACTGGGATCACGGATAAGGATGGGCGCATTATCGAATGGGAAGAAAAGCCTAAAGTCCCGCGGACGAATCTTGCCTCCATGGGTATTTACGTTTTTGACACCGAGTATCTGCTGAACCTGCTGGAAGAGGACCGAAAAGAGGCTGATTTCGGCATGCACCTCATCCCCAAGGCCATTGCCCGTGATGATGTTTTTGCTTACCCCTTTCATGATTATTGGCGTGACGTCGGAACCATCCAGTCCTATTGGCAGGCAAATATGGATCTGCTTAATGAGGATTCAGGGATTGCCCCGGAGAGTTGGGGTATCCGCCCCAATGTTGACTCCAGCAACACAGGGTTTGCCGACTTCCCTCCGGCTCGCTTTCTCCCAGGTTGCAAATGCCGGAAGTCCATGATTTCGGCAGGATGCATCATTGAAGGCGAGGTGTACAATTCTGTGTTAGCCCCGGGGGTCAGGGTCGGGAAAGGCGCTATTGTCCGTGACTCCATTTTACTCCATAATGTGGTGGTGGGAGAGCAGAGCCGTGTTGATCTTGCTGTTATCGACAAACGATGCCACATTTCTGCCGAAAGTATTGTTGGCTATGGAGATGACAAATCAACAGTTAATGCTGACTTCCCCACCCATCTCTATACAGGCATTACCTTGATCGGCAAGAACAGTCACATCCCAGGCGGATATACCATTGGCAGAAATTGCATCGTCAACACCGGTGCCAGCATAGATGATTTTCCAGAAAATGAATTAAAATCAGGGGAAACAGTACATACCTCGGAAAATAATTTCTAATAAGAAGAAGGACTCCTCTGCTTAACGATAGAGCCTTCTCTTCGTCTCAACATAAAGTTCTACTTTTTTAAGCTCTTCCAGGGTGGCGGCAAGGGAGGTTACTTCAGACTCCTTCTGCTTGAGTAATTCAACCAGAGCACCATTTTCTGCTTGGAGTTGCCCAGCCATTTCATATCCCCCACGCATTTCATTGAGGTGAGAGAAGACATCGAGCCAGCGTTGCATAAAAGGCATGGAGATAAGGGTAGGATCTTCTTGCACAGCAAGGTCAAGCTCCTTGGATGCTGCCAGAAAATCTTGATTCGGGTTGAGGCGACTTAAATGCAGAGCAACAAGAACAAGATGCGCCTTACCCCTCTCACGGGAATCGGAGGCAGCAGAGGCAAGCCCCTCCCCTTCTGCAATAGCTTGTGGATAGGCAGAACTATCCGTTAACGTAAGCTCAGGCAACCCCTGTAACGAAAGATCAGGAGAGGATACTGAGGACGGACCGCAATCAGCCAGTGGCTCAGCCATTTTTTGTGCAGGGGCGCAGCCAGAGATAACGAGACAAGCCAGTACCAACAAGAGTCGTGTAATAAATTTCAGCACTTCATTATCCCCCTTAGAAGGTAACATTTCCACCACCACACAACCTACGATGACTGTCGATTATCCACAATCAGCACAGATCCTGGCATCTTCTTCGCAGCTTTCTTCAACTCAGCAGCAATCTCACCAACCTGGACATGATTATTGAGTCGCCGCTTTTCATTCGTCACTAAAGCTGCAGAAAGGGCGGCAACAGGAAATTGTTGAACCACCCCTTGTCTATTTTTTGCCTGAATAAAGCCAGTTAGTAAATCTTCGGGAGAGTAATATTCGCCAATATGCTGATCAAAACGATCAAGCACATCCTGGCAAATATCCTGCGCCCCGTGCCGCTTGCAGATTAAGACAAAATCATCACCACCGATATGTCCGGCGAAATCACCCGGCAGCCCATTTTCCTCAACGGCTTCACGCAGGACATCCGCCGCCATCTTAATCACCTTATTCCCGCGGGAGTATCCATAGCGATCGTTATAGGCCTTAAAGTGATCTATATCAAACATACAAAAGGTTAAATCCTTACCCACAGCCAACCGATTAGACAATACCCGGTCAATGGCAACACCGCCTGGCAGTCCTGTGAGTGGACTCGCATCACGGGAGGATGCCTCAAGCAATTTCAACCGCTTGCTCATCTTCGCAAAAGAAAGAGCCAGATCACCTATCTCATCACCACTGTCAATCTGCACAACGTGATCAAAATCACCCTCAGCAATTCTCTCAGTGGCATTATTCAATTGCCGAAGTGGGGTTACAATAGACCTTGTCACCCAATAGGCGGCCGCCAAGGCAAAAAACAGGCCGACCCAACAAACGCTAAGGGCGACTTTAAAGGCATTATCACTCATTTTCGCAGAAATACGTATTTTTTCATTTTGATCGGCAACGGCACTTCTGCGGAAACCCGCAATATGGTTTAGCAGTTTTTCCTGCTGCAGACGAAGTTTTTTCTCAATATCCACCAGGACAACAGAAGCCCCTGGATTGAGGTATTGTCCGCTCAAAAACTGCTGATACTGTTTCTGCAGGGTAACCAACAAATCGGTATCCAGACCCCTGTCCTCGGGTACGCTTTTTAAAATTTCCACCCGCCTCTGAAACACCCTTTCCTGTTCATGAAACAGCTTCAGGGTCTCAGGACTTTTGAGAATTGCATACCTTTTCGCATACAGTTCCTGAGCCCAGACATCATCCACAAGTCCATTGGCCTGTTCAATGATTGGAATATCAGTTTTAACAATGGAACCCGTCAACTGATTCAAGGTGTTAAAACTTAAGAGGGCGAGTCCCACAAAGAGAACAAGCAAAAAGAAAATAGGGACATAGCCCAGAAGAAGTTTTCGAACAATATCAAGACGGAAAAAATAGATACAAATACGCTGAAGCAGCGGAAACTTGGCAATACCCTTGGCCTCAGAGCGAGGAGGGACAATATAAGGTTTTTTAGGATTGTTGACCAGCACCAGGCACCCCTTGAGACAAACCACAGCACACTGACAAAACACACGGATTAACGGCAAGGCAAAAAAATACACCCGTGTTTCTTAATAGTCCATTCACAGGGGGAAGATACTTGTTATTAAGAGGCCCGTTAAGCAACTATTATCCAATATACTGTTTAAGTAATTCGCCGATTACCGGATGCAATCATTGAATTAACCGTCCAAAAACTTGTCTCTGCAATTTAAATAAACTTTAAACTAACTACCTATACCACTTCATTATTTTTTGAAAGATAATTCTCCTATGTTTCCAACACCTGCCGGCTAGGATTCAAAGATCGGCACAGAGGGAAATAAGGAGGGATCGGTATGGGGAATAAACCTGGCGCCGGAAAAACGGATCATAAAGTCGTGATTCACATTGAGCTCAAGATAGGTAATCTCCTTGGGCAACTCAAGAGACCGCTTGCGGCTTTTCTGATCAACCAGAACCTTCACCGCACCATCCAGAGAACTATTACCGATGGGCTTAAAGACCTTAAGAGGGAGATCCGGAAGCATGCCAAGGGTAATGGCAGATTTGGGGTTAATATGCTTGCCAAAGGAACCTGCCACATAAATAGTATCGAGATCGGCAAAGCCCACCCCAACCTGGTTAATAAGAGTGGTTAGAATTGCATACATAGCCGCCTTTGAACGCATCATCGCATCAAGATCAAGCTGGGAGAATACCACCGGCCGCCCCTTATCACCATGGTGGTCTGCAACCAGGGTAAAACTCAAGCCATCAGCTGTCTCAGATAAAGAGGCGCCACCCCTCTCCGGATTAAACTTACCTCGAACATCAATAATCTGCGCCAGATAGAGGGAGGCGGCAAGATCAATGATGCCAGAGCCACACAGCCCCTTTGGCTTTTCGCCATCAATAGTGGTGTAAGCAATTTGAGATGTTTCAGCGTCAATCCACACCTTTTCAACAGCACCTGGACCGGCCCGCATTCCCATCCTGGCTATCCCCCCTTCAAGGGCAGGTCCGGCGGCACCTGCACAGGCGATGAGCCAGTCTTTATTGCCAAGGACCACCTCAGCATTCGTCCCGACATCAATGAGCATTGTGGTTTCAGACCCTGTATCCATCCCACTGGCAAGAATCCCTGAAATCAAATCTCCGCCAAAATAGCTGCCGACACTGGGCATGATCCATACAGGAGCCAACGGGTGAATATCAAGCCTCAATTGGCACGCATGCAAGGTATCCAGACTATTGACTACAGGGATATAGGGTTCACGACAAAGTGTGGCAGGATCAAGACCCAGCAGAAAATGCATCATGGTTGTATTGCCAGAAACCGATAACGCCTTAATGTCGGTCAAGGGTAAGTCACAGCCACGGGCAAGATCCCCGGCCAGACTGTTGATTGTTGCGATCACCCGCTTCTGGAGAATTTGCAGTCCATCAGGGGTAGCTGAAAAATGAATTCGTGTTAGGATGTCCGTGCCAAACTCAATCTGGTCATTTGGACGATGAGCCGAGCCAAGAACCTCACCCGTTGCCAGATCAACCAGTGACGCCTCCAGGTGAGTTGTGCCTAAATCAAGCGCCATCCCCGTAAGGATGGGGGGAGGTCCGCTTTCGAAGCCAATAAGCTCATAATGATCGCCCATATCATTAACAACAGCAACACCCTGAAAATGCGCCCTACGGGCATTTACACTTAAATCAGCAACACACTCCAGGGGAACCCGCAGGGGATAAAACCCTTTTCGGATGACATTTTTCCTTATTCGATCTATATCACCTGTGTTATCGTGCAGGTTTGGAAGCGAACATTGAATCGCCACAAGGCGTACTATTGAAGTCATATTATGAATGAAAATAAATTAGTTATTACGGAAGATACGGCATCTACTTTTAATACTGCACCCTACCAGATTCAAATTTAGACAGCCATGAAAGAAATTATAGCCATCATGATGGGCGGAGCCTTAGGTGCTACCAGTCGTCATCTGATAAATCTCTGGGTTCACCGGTTTGCCCAGGGGAATTTCCCCATCGGCACCATTACCGTTAATCTCCTCGGCTCCTTTTTCATTGGTCTCTTCGGCGCATTACTTGAGCATTATAAGGTTGCCGCAGAATATAGGCTCTTCATTCTCACGGGTTTCTTTGGCTCCTTCACCACATTTTCCACCTTTGCCAGGGAAAAGGCTGAATTATTGAAAATAGGTGATATTAAAACTGTTATCATCTATGTTCTGACAACAAATATCGTTGGCGTACTCCTCGTTTTTGCGGGCTACATACTGGCCAAACAAATCATTGAATTCAACAGTTAATCTTTAACATGAACCTTATCGACCGTTATATCTTCAAACAATTCCTGTGGAATTTCATTCTCGTGGTGGGAGGATTATTATCACTCTATATCCTCATTGATTTCTTTGAGAAAATAGACAATTTTACCGAAAAAGGCAAAACAGTCGGCTATGCCTTGCAATTTTTCATGCTGAAAACCCCTGACATCTACTTCCAGGTTTCTCCAGTATGCATCCTGCTCGCCGGCATTATCACCCTGGGTATTCTCAACCAGAATAAAGAGGCCATTGCTTTAAATGCCGGGGGAATCAGCTTTGTCCGCATTATTATTCCCATTACCCTTTCTTCTCTGATTATTACCATGGCCACCATGGCCATGAGTCAATGGATTCTCCCCACCACCTCCACAAGGGCGAATGAAATTTGGGAGGGAGAAATTCGCAATAGACAGACAGAGGGGATCATTCGCAACAAGAATGTCTTTTTCCACGGCAAGGAGGGCATTTACACATTCAGCAACAGTAATGACCATACGGTCTTGAAAAATTTCCTCTACACCAGTTGGGATGAGGACCGCAACCTCACCCTCTTTATAAGCGCGGAGACAGCCAGTTTTGACAAACGCTGGACCCTTGTCAATGGCATAAAGAAAACAAAAACGCCCACTAGCGATTTCTCTATCATTAATTTTGACACCCTCACTCTCGATCTTAATGAATCTCCCGCTGATTTTTTCACCCCAACTTTCCGGCCGGGAGAACACTCCATTTCGGAATTATGGACACGAACAAGTGACGGTTTGGGCCGGTCACCAGCCATGTTGCTCGATTTACATTCCCGACTTTCTTTTATTTTTCTAGGTATCCCGCTCCTGCTCTTTGCAATTCCCATTACAACCCATATCCACCATAAATGGAAACGAGATCTCACTGTGGCGATCCCTTTCAGCTGCGCCCTGGCCTTTATGGTTTGGGGCATCTGGTCCGCCCTGCAAGCCATGGCAAAACTATCCATCATCTCCCCCCTTGCCGGCTCTTGGTGTGTGCATATTCTGGCGTCCATCATCGCCTTTATCTGGATTGGCCGCCAGAACAGCCATGGAGCCTGACCCCATGGGAATAGCAAAAACAGACCTGGCCACTCTTAACAATTTGCCCGCATCAGCCAGAGTCGGTATCGTCGGCGTACCACCCCTCCAGGTCATTCACGCCATTAGTGGCAAAACCATTTTTGATCTTGATGAACCGATTGTCAGACAGAACATTGAAGAGACCATCCTCTATCTACCGCGGGTCTACTGTGCCATTCTCCGCACCGTAATGCTCAACAGCATGCACCTTGACCTTGATGTCATCGTCATAGATGTCGGCGCTGGAAAATGCGATGCGGCCCTGCATGTGGCGGCAATCTTATGCGACAGATTAGACATTCCAGTCATTCAAACCAGGAACAATGATGATCTGGACTTTGGCACGCCTCTTTGCGACTCCAGAATGAACCTTGTAGAAAAGATCACCGCGATCTGCACAGGTGTCCAGCATCCACAGCCCCATATCCGCCATGCATCATGCCACCCAACTGCTGGTTTCTGGGGCGTTCCTCCCCGTGATTTTTCCATCCTCAAACTCTTTCCTGACACCACCCATGTCTTCGGGTGGACACGATGTATGGAAAACAAAACGCCTGACAACTGGGAACTGGAAACCTTGGTCAACCCCGACATCCCCACTATTTTTTTCAGCCAATCCTTCTGTGCCAAAACAGCAATGGCGAAACATCTGGCCTCCCGCCACTCCCGTGGACTTTTCCTTGACAGTGATGTTACAGCAGGCAGTTCAACCCGGGCAAAGATCCAGGCCTTTCTTGAATTAAGCGGGGTAACTCATGCTTCTTGCTGATTTCGGCACAACCTACTCAAAGTTTACAGATTCAAGCAAAGGCAGCAAACCGTATATCAGGGAAACAAAATCACTCCCCAGGGATCTGCATGTTGATATCGCAACAGGGCATAACGGCAAACGTTTCAGCACTTCCTATATCAATGAACTCACGGCCCTTGCAAAGGGTGGTGAATCTCGAATTGCCACAGGCAGCTTTACACTCCTTGACTGCGGCAGTCGGGATACAAAATTTATTCGTTACGAAAATGGTAAACTTGCGGACATGGGCTGGAATGCGGAATGCGGAGCATCCATGGGATTCACCATTGAACTTCTTGAACGCTATTACGATATTGACTTCACCACCCTTACGCCGCCAGCAACCTGTTTTTCCATAACCTGCGGTGTCCTGGGCATGAGTCATATTTTTGATGAAATAACCACAGGGGTGAGCGAAACCGAGGCCGTGGCTAAATTTGTTAAATCTATTGCCATCAATGCCTTTCGTTTTGCGGGTGAACCGGTAACACTCCACCTCTCAGGGGGATTATGTGATAACCCGTTATTTGTTAAAAGTTTTCCCTGTGAGGTTATTTCATTAGGGAGATATGTTCTGTTAGACGGTATCAAAAAGATAGCCGAGGGACAGACATGACCAACACATCGCCTTATGCAGCTATGGACATCTCAGTGGGCATGTTATTTTTTCACAACTGCTTATTATAAATATTGCCGCTTTCCATATCATCTCCTGTAACTCTCACGCCATGGGATTTAAACCCAAACAAATTTCCCACCAAGTTATAAAATGAGATTCAGGCATGAATTGCCACCTCATTGCACGTCAATACACTTAACAAACCACCCCACCTACAGCACCACAACTCCCTGATTTATCGACAAAGTCGTCCCGACATCGACCGGTACGCGCGGCGACATCGCCCCATACCGTCTATTGCAAATACCATTTCCCGCCTATAGTTAAAGCATACCGCAAGGAGTAGTTTTTCATTTAACCAGGAGGAGAAGACATGAACCGTACAACCATTAGCCTTATAACAGGAGCATTGCTGACAATTGGTGTAAACGGACATGGAGAAACGATTCCAGACAAGGTGGATATTAATCTTCAACAGTCAAACCCTGCAC
>JAQIBE010000280.1 GCA_027859235.1 Desulfobulbaceae bacterium | reverse complement strand
TCCAGAGTGACAGACAAGTCCGGGAGGAATCTGATGTACATTCGACCATCGACACTGACTTCCATTCCTAAAGTTTCCGAGGCCATCGCTTCCAGGCGGAGTTTGTTCGCATTGGTGTTCACAAAAAGAAGCAGGAGCAACCCGACTAAAATGAGGATGCCAGTGAACCCGCTGATGGTGAAAAGGATTATTTTAAGTGATTTTGTCATTAACCTGGTTTCGCCTCGCTGTGATTTTATATCTGCACCCGGCTCAAACGCTACAGCCACCGCCCTCTCAAGAACTGCCTCGCGCATGGGTTTATCCGTTCGCTACTCATGAATATAGGCAAATTGTACTGTAAAGTCTAATTCCGATCCTGGAAATATTTGCTTCGTTATCAGGAAGAGATAAGGACCACTAATTTTACGAACAAAACGAGAAAATATATGGAAAACTAGCATAAATGGCAATGTCTCCGTTTTCCCATAATATTGGGCAAGACAAATTTCTACCCCTTAGATCCTCCTAAGGTTTTGAGCCAGTATTACTGTCCATGTCTTTCTTGCCTCAATATCCTGAGGGCCCACCACATATTGAGGCCGAACATGTCCTGGCGGCCTTCTTTTCTGTTTTCGCCAAGTTATCGCATCCCCCTTGTTAATAAAGCTTTACCACATGTCTCTGGAGGTATTCATCTGGTGGCATTCCTCTTGCAATTAGATTTTATATAATTGTATGATTCTAGTTGTTATGCAGATGAGGGTGTCAAAAGAGAAGCGGATGGACTTTTCGCAGACGATAACCTCTGGTTGCTTGATGAACCATGTCGGATAACCTCCTGCCGGAGTATGCCGAAATAGCAATTTAGAAAGATATTGCTTACAAAAATCTTTCAATCAACAAGGAGAAAACAAATGAAAATACTGTCTCGTGTATCTTTGCTGATGTTTGCCGTTGCTCTGCTGGTGACGGCTGTTCCTGTGGGCGCGTCCGCAACCGATGCGGATGTTCGTATCGAATCATCCGCCCAGGATTCCTATGTGTTCCAGAAATATCTCAAGGATGATGCCATTAGCATCGAATCCTCGGATGGCATCGTCACCTTGACCGGGACGGTGGTCCAGGTCGACCACAAAGCCTTGGCCCAGGAGACCGTGGCGGGTTGGCCCGGCGTCATAAGCGTGGTCAATCGGTTGAAAGTTGCAGGTGAACCCGTTGCCGAGAATTCGGATGGTTGGATCGGCATGAAAGTGAAAACCTCGCTCCTGTTTCATCGGAACGTGAGCGCCATGACCGAGGTTACCGCCAAAGACGGCATCGTGACTCTGCAGGGCGAGGCAACGAGCCAGGCCCAGAAAGACCTGACAACCGAAATGGTCAAGGATGTCGCAGGGGTCCAAGGGGTAAAAAATGAGATGACCGTGGCCAAAACCCCCGACCAGCCGGTTGCAGAAACCATGGGCAAAAAGATAGATGCCGTGGGCGATTCAGTCGATGACGCCTCCACTACCGCTCTGGTCAAGATGACCCTCCTCTATCATCGCTCGACCAGCGGCCTTCGCACCACGGTCGAGACGAACAAGGGCGTGGTAATGTTGAGCGGCACGGCAAAAAACGCGGCTGAAAAGGATTTGGTCAGCAAATATGTGCAAGATGTGCATGGCGTGAAAAGCGTGGTCAACAATATAACCGTCGAGAAACCCAAGCCGAAGAGAAAGATTGAGGGCTGTTGATTCTGATTATAACCAGCATGACCATCTAGGAGGAACATTATGCTAGGAACAATTTTGCTTATCGTCGTGATTCTGATGCTAATTGGCGCAATCCCCACCTGGCCCCACAGCCGAGCGTGGGGTTACTATCCCAGTGGCGGGCTGGGCCTGATTCTGCTGATCCTGATCATCCTGCTGTTGTCGGGCCGGATCTAAGGAACCGCTGGAGTTAGCGGCACCCTCGCCGGCAGCAATCCCTCTGCCTTAACCATTTTTGTGGCAGCAGAAGAGTGGTGGGGCAGGGTAGGTGGCCCCTCTGGTTATGTTAGCTCGGAATAATTTGAGGAATTGTGACTTCTGAAAAAATCCGCCTAACAAAAGTGGCAAATCTTGCTTGACAAGATCAGGGCTCGCGTGAAATGCTGGATGGAGCATCAGCCTTGTCGTGCGGTGAGCAGCCATCGCAACGAGCGATGCAGCAGGGTGGGATGGATCTGACATATATATGGTTACAGCAGGTCCTCAACTGAGGTGGACCGGAAAACCTAAATAAATAAAGCCAAGCAAAGAGGATCATTAAGTTATGAAATCACTCAAACTGTTTTCCGGTTCTGGGATGCGCAGCGACGCCAATGCCCGAGGGAACCGGCGAAAAGGAGGCTGTATGAAAAAGATATTGATGCCAACGGTTACCATGCTGTGCTTGCTGATGACCGGTACGGCCATGTCAATGGGAGGCCCTCCACCCCCTCCAGGAGTGGGAGGGCGTGGAGGCTCTCCCGGAGTGGATGTAGTGGTGAGCATTCCCCTTCTGCCACCCATCGTGGAGCTGCAGGAGGAACC
>JAQIBE010000323.1 GCA_027859235.1 Desulfobulbaceae bacterium | reverse complement strand
ATGATCAGCAAGGTTTTACCGTGGATTATGCCTGGTACAGGTGAATTTTTACGACCAAAATTAAAGGCATGGCAGGCATCACTTGCGGTGTCGGTCTTTCTTATTCTTTTTGCCAATAGATCTTTTTGGCTGGAAATAGCAAAAGTCATCCCGCCCACCGGGGGCAATGCTTTTTTTCTCAGCGCGATACTGTTGTTTCTGATTTTTCTGCTCTATGCCGTGTTCTTCTCCCTGTCAGTGAATTACGTCTTTAAACCTGTGGTTATTGTGATTCTTTTGACGGCGTCCATGGCCGCCTATTTCATGGATACCTACGGGGTCATGATTGAACGGGAGATGGTTCGCAATACGCTGCAGACGAATGTTTCCGAGGTCCGGGATTTGCTGAGTTGCAGGATGCTCTCCTATCTTATTCTTTTGGGTATTCTCCCCTCCTGGTTGGTGTGGCGCTTTAAGATCCAGTATCTCTCGTGGAGGCGGGAAATAGTCGGACGGGTGGGGTTGATTGTTGTCAGTCTTGTCAGTCTGGCGGCGCTTCTCTTTGCCTTCTATGGTGATTTCATCCTCCTGGGGAAAAATCATAAATATCTGCGGCATATGATCAATCCGGTGAATGTTGTCTATGCGGTGAGTTCATATACCAGCCGGGCCTTGAACCAGGGGGATAAAATCTTCAAGCCCATTGGTCTTGATGCCAAACTCGTGACAGTCCCGGGTGAGGGGCGGAAGAGAAATTTGTTTATTTTTGTCATGGGGGAAACCGCACGGGCGAGGAATTTTTCTCTGAATGGCTATGAGAAAAATACAAATCCCCGGCTGAGTCAGGAATCCGTTTTTAATTTTACGGATTTTTACTCCTGCGGAACCGCCACCGCCTATTCCCTGCCCTGTGTCTTCTCTCCTCTGGACAAGTCAGCATACAGTCCTAGCAAGGCGGCCTATTCGGAAGGTCTGCTGGATGTTTTGTCCCACGCTGGAGTCAATGTCCTCTGGCGCGAGAATCAGTCCGGCTGCAAGGGCACCTGTGACCGGGTTGCTGTTGATGAAATGGCCAACCTGCAGGTGGAAGGTCTCTGTGAAGGTGGTGAGTGTTATGATATGGTTTTGCTCGATGGTCTGCAGGAGCGTATTGACCAGTCTGAGGGCGATCTTTTCATTGTTCTGCATCAGATGGGCAGTCATGGTCCGGCTTATTATCGTCGCGTTCCTCCTGAATTTAAAACCTTCAGCCCGGTTTGCGCGAGCAGTCAGCTGAAGGAATGTGCGCAGCAGGAGGTGGTGAATGGTTATGATAACACCATCCTCTATACGGATTATTTTCTGAGTGAAGTGATTGGGGTGCTGAAGCAGAATTCCGAGAGTTTTAATACGGGTATGGTGTATGTGTCGGATCACGGGGAATCACTGGGTGAAAATGATATCTATCTCCACGGCATGCCTTATCTGATCGCCCCGGACGAGCAGAAGCATGTGCCTTTCATTGTCTGGCTCTCAGACTCATTTATGGACATGGCTGGCCTGCAACCCCGATCTCTTGCAAAATTGCAGGATGAAACTTTTTCCCAGGATATTATTTTTCATACGGTTCTCGGGGCAATGGGTGTAGAAACAGAGATATATGATGCTCGTCTTGACCTCTTTGCAACCAGTCGCGAGCAGAAATAATACCTTCGCCAAACAGGACTTACTATGGAAAAGAAATCAGCTACGGGTATGCGCCGGGTTATTAATGCCACGGGTTATTCCCTGCGCGGCCTGAAAACGGCATGGCAGAATGAAGCGGCTTTTCGCCAGGAACTGGCATTGATGCTATTGCTTCTGCCTCTGGGGCTTTGGCTTGGTGAGACCGGGATGGAGCGGGCCCTGCTCGTGCTGCCCTGTTTCATGGTGCTGATCTGTGAACTTTTCAATTCGGCCATCGAGGCCGTGGTTGATCGTGTCGGCCTGGAGCATCATCCCTTGTCAGGAGCGGCAAAAGATATCGGTTCCGCCGCTGTGTTTATCAGTCTCGGGGCGGTGATGGTGGTTTGGGCTCTTATTTTGTATCGATAATGCAGGGTTTATAATGAATATTCTTATTGCCGAAGATGACGCAGAGATACGGACCCAGCTCAAATGCGCCCTTGAAAAGCAGCATTACCGGGTGGAAACCGCCAGTGACGGTGTTGCGGCCCTGGATAAAATCTGGAATGATATCTATGACCTGGTCCTGTTGGATATTATGATGCCCCGGCTGGATGGTCTCCAGGTCCTGCAGGAGATTCGCAAGGCCAAGATAGATGTACCTGTCCTGATGTTGACGGCCCGCGGGGCATTGGATGACCGCGTGCAGGGTCTTGACTTTGGCGCGGATGATTATCTGGCCAAACCTTTTTCCATGTCTGAACTGTTGGCCCGGATCCGGGCCCTGCTCCGCCGGAAAGGTAAACGTGATCCCGTGCTTAAGGCCGGTCCTGTAACCCTGGATACGGTGAGTCGTAGGGTTACGAAAGAGAATGAGCTGGTGGAACTTACAACCAAGGAATTTTCCATTCTGGAATTTCTGCTCTATAATAGAGGTCGGGCGGTGTCCCGGTTCAGCCTTGCCGAACATGTCTGGGGTGATGATTTTGATCCCTTTACCATGTCAAATTTCATTGATGTGCATCTGAAGAACCTGCGCCACAAGCTGAAGACCGGTGAACCGTCTATTATTCGGACGATCCGCGGGGTGGGATTTATTATTGATGATGAGTCCAGATGAAGATACGTCATAAGATCACCCTGTGGATATCGGGTATCGCCCTGCTGGCGGCCCTCGCCCTCGCCTCTTTTATTTTTAAGGAACTTCTTGAGGAGCCTCTGCGGCTCATTGACAACGAGTTGACCTTCATGGCGGAATCGCTGTTCAGCCAGGGGGCGAATTCGTCCTCGGAGCCATGGCGGATTGATGATGCGGCTCTGCCTCACCCCTCTGGTCAGTATTGGATTAAGGTCGTTGATCCTGAGAATGAAATGGTCTATGCGTCCAGTTTGACCCAATTCACTGAGATTCCTGAAAGGAGAGGGGGGCATAGCCGTTATAATGCTGAACAGGTCATCCCCCGTGCTGCAATAGATCTTGGTCAGGATGATGGAGATGAGGTTGCTTTTCGGGTGCGTGTCTTTGCGCGGCAGGTCAATGGCCGTGTTTTGACCATGCATATAGCCAAGCCCGTGGAGGAGCTGGAGGAGGAGATGATCCATGTCCTGCTCCAGGCATTACTGGGGTTATTGATCTGCATGACTCTTATTGTCTTCGTGAGTTATTTTCTTGCCGGACGAATTTTACAACCGGTGGTGGTTATGACCCGTCTGGCGCGCAAGATTTCTGAGGATTCTCTGGACCAGCGCATTCCTCTTAATAAAAATAATGATGAATTAACCGCTCTTGGTCAAGCCTTGAACCTTATGCTTGACGGGCTGCAATATTCCTTCACCCGGCAGCGGGCCTTTATCAGTAACGCCTCCCATGAGCTTAAAAGTCCTCTGACCCGTCTGCTTTTGACTCAGGATGAACTCGTGCAGAACCAGACCCTGTCCCCGGAAATACGGGTAGATCTTGATCGGCAGTTGACCACCATGCGCTGGATGAAGAAGCTCATCCAGAATTTACTCAATCTTTCCCATCTGGAACAGCAGGACATCCTTGTCCTGGAAACGGTTAACCTCTCCGTGTTGTTTGCAGGTGTTCTTGAAAATTATCAGGAGATGCTAGCGGCCACAGCGATTGCAGTCCGTATTGATTTGGAGGAGGATATGGTGCTGCAGGGTGATCGGTTGAAGTTGCAGCGCTTATTCATCAATCTTGTGGATAATGCGATTCGCTATAATGACCCTGAACAGGGGAAGCTGAATATTACCGG
>JAQIBE010000317.1 GCA_027859235.1 Desulfobulbaceae bacterium | reverse complement strand
GCGGGACCTTTGAAGAGATAGGCGTGACTGATCCGGTCATTTCTAATCGCAGTGTCTAGAAGGTGTTTGGCCTTTTCCTGGCCTTTTATGGAGTCAAATGAGGTGAGCATATTCTCGCTGCTTATTAATCTGGCTATGAATAATATATAATGACCACCGAACTTCAGTCAACGATATGAGCATTATTAGTTTTGCCAGAGTTTCAGTGTGAAGTTTACGGTTTACGGTTGCCAGTTTACGGTTCAAGGTAAAAAGAATCAGATAACGTCAACATCCACGAACTGTAAACTGTAAACTGGCAACTGGTAACTTGTTAGAATGATATAATATTGATTGGGACTCTCTAAGTTAGGCTGAAACTGGATGGGAATCATGATTTAATGAATACTTCATCCCTTGAAGGGATTGGAAGCGTGATGTTGCCGTATGGGTTCAGGTAAAATAAACGGAATCATCCGGCCGGCAATAAAGAGCAGTGCCATAGGCCAGTACTTCAACAGAGCCGATCTGTTGTTTTGCTCCCTTGGAAATAGAGGATGTTTCAATGCGGAGATTGATGAGCTGCGTTGCGTTGGGGCAGGATTCTTTCATGCGCAGGATGGCTTCCCGCCTGGCGCGGTCCACCAAGGTTTCATAGGCTGAGACCTGTCCACCAAAAATATTACGCAGTCCGGCAAGGATTCGTTTGCAGTAATCCACAGAGATCACCACATTACCAGACACAAGACTGCTTTCAGTGACGGGAGGAAGTGTTCCCAGGGGTCTTTTTAAGGAGGTGGTGGGGAGTCGAAGGTGTAATTTTTCCCGTTTATTGATGGATTTAAAATGTTTTTTCTCGGCAAGTATGCCGAAGAAATATCCGAGGGCCAGCAGGGTTATGAAAACAATTAATTCCATGGGTTATTTCACCACCACTGCCGTGCCGTACACATAGATCTCAGCCGCACCAGCCGCCACTGAGCTCGTGGAAAAGCGCACATTGACAATGGCATTGGCGCCCATCTCCTGTGCCTCCTGTTTCATGCGGCTTATGGCCTCATCCCGGGATTCACTGAGCAGCTCGGTATAGGCGACAAGTTCACCGCCAAAGATGTTTTTGATGGATGCCATAATGTCACGGCCGGCATGTTTTGCCCGCACAGTGCTGCCTGAGACAACGCCCTTGCAGACTTGAATCGTTTTGCCTGGAATTTCTTCGGTGTTGGTGAGGAACATGGCTACCCTTTGAGTTTGGTATGAATGGTTGTGATGGCTGTAAAGATGTGGCGCAGAAAACAAGGTATCTTGCAAAGAGGTTTGACCGATGGCGTTGGGGGAGATGGGGTCAAAATAAAGAGGGCTGTTTGTTTTCTGGTGGGTGGACAGGCTCGTCCTCCTCAGTCTCGGCGTGGCCTTTGACAAAGAGAAAACGCTCCAGGCTGCGCTGGTATTCGCTCCACTGGTAGCCGTTTGTGGTGGCTTTTTTCGCAACCCCGGCGATGGTGTTGAGTTTGGCGTCCATATCATCAACGAAATTTAAGACAAACCCTTCCATGAGCATGGGCAGAGTTGGCGCGCCGAATTCATACCGTCCGTGGTGGCTTAAGATGAGATGCTTAAGCCGTACCCCAAGGTCTTCAGGAAAGTCCCTGATAGCCTGGATGCGTTCCTGCACCATTTCCACGCCGATCACCATGTGGCCCATGAGGCGACCTGGGTCGGAGTAGTCAATGACGGGGGAATCAAAGGAAAATTCCTTGACCTTGCCAATGTCGTGCAGCATGGCGCCGGCCAGGAGGAGGGAACGGTCCAGGTCCGGGTAGAGCTTGGCGACTTGATCCGCCAACCGCGCCACACCAAGGGTATGTTCCAGGAGACCGCCGAGATAGGCATGGTGCATACCTTTCGCGGCCGGTGCCCTCTTGAAAAGAGCAAGGAACTCTTCGTTATTGAAAAATTTTAACAGGAGCTTGCGGATGAAGGGATCTTTAACGGATTTGACCAGCATGATGAACTCAGTGGTCATCTGTTCAACATCATTGTCCGTGGACGGGATAAACTGGCCCATATCCACGGTGGATGGGTCAAGTTGTTGAATGGTTGAGATGTTCAGCTGGAGATTGTCGCGGTAGGACTGGACCTTTGCCTGCACAGCAACCACCCCCCCCTCCTGACATTCCGGGAGAAACCGTGCGGCCTGATCCCAGATCTTGCCGGAAATAACACCACTCTGATCCATCAGGGTGATGTTGAGATAGGGTTTCCCCGCCTTTGTTTCAGCCTGGGAGCATTGCTTGACCATGAACTGGTCGCTAATGAGGGCGCCGTCCTGGATGTTGGAGATAAAGAGGGTTTTCATGTTTTTAGGTGGGTTAGGCTTTAGGTGGATTAGGCTGTAGGGCTTTCAATATTGGATGTGTATCTATCCTCCTAAAAGTCTACAGCCTAAAGAGGCGTGTAAACGCTGACCTTATTTAAAAATTCAAAGTGGCCTGCCAGGCTGCTTTCAGCTCAGCCAGAGAACTGTTCACCGCAACCTCGCCTTTAAGGCCGGTGATGACGAGCTGTTCTTCACGGGTCACTGTGCCGATTTTGGCAAGACCTGTTCCGGTCATGGCCGCTTCAAACTGCTCTTCATTCGTAGGAGAAACCGTCACCACAAAGCGGGATTGGGATTCAGAAAAGAGCAGGATGTCGTTACGGTCCACGCCGTCGACAGGTGCCCGGCGCAGGTCAATTCTCATGCCCAGACCGCCGGCAAAGGCTGTTTCTGCAAGGGCAACACCAAGGCCGCCGTCGGAGCAGTCGTGGCAGGAGGAGACCAGCTCCGCCTCCATGGCGATGTTCAGGGCGCGGTAGCGGGGCAGAGAATCTTCCTCCCGCACCTTGGGTACGGAGTTGCCCGTGGCACCGTGGAGTACGGCATACTCTGACGCACCAATTTCGTTATAGGTGGTGCCCAGGACATAGACGAGATCACCATATTTTTTGGCGTCCATGGTGACAGCCTTGCGCACATCATCGATCTTGGCCATGACAGAAAAGAGCATGGTGGGCGGAATGGAGATTTTGGTGTCACCCACCATGTAATCATTCTTCATGGAGTCCTTGCCTGAAATACAGGGGACACCGTAGGCCTTGGCGTAATGGGCCAGGGACCGGTTGGCGCGCACCAGTTGGGCCAGCTTATAATGGCCGTCCGGTGTCTTTTCAGACTGGATAGGGTCACACCAGCAGAAATTATCCAGACCGGCCATGAGTTCCATGGAACCGCCGACACATACGGCGTTGCGCACGGCCTCGTCCACGGCGCAGGCGGCCATGTGGTAGGTGTCAATGTCGGAATAACGCGGACAGACACCGTGGGAGACAACCAATCCTTCAAAGGAATCAAGGATGGGCCTGATCACCGCCGCATCGGAAGGGCCGTCGTTGGCCACACCGGTGAGGGGCTTGACCACTGATCCGCCCTGGACCTCGTGATCGTATTGCCGCACCACATATTCCTTGGAGCAGATGTTGAGGCTTCCCAGGAGCTTGGCCAGCTCGTCATTGAGGTCCGGCTCATCGGCGAAGGCAGGTTCCGCAAAGACGGGCTGCTGCCATTTGGCCACCATCTCCATGGGGGGCAGCGCCTTGTAGACAAAATCCATGTCCAGATAGGCCACGGTCTTGCCGTCATAGAGGCAGTGGAATTTGCCGGTGTCCGTAAAGGTGCCAAGGACGGTGGCCTCGGTGTCCATCTTGGCGCATAAGGCCATGAACTCCTCGAGTTTTTCCGGTTGAATGGCCAGGGTCATGCGTTCCTGTGCCTCGGAGAGGAAAATTTCCCAGGGCTGAAGTCCGGTATACTTAAGGGGACAGCGGTCAAGGTGGAGTTCAAAACCGTTGGTGAATTCTCCCATCTCGCCAACCGAAGAGGAGAGGCCGCCGGCGCCGTTATCGGTGATACAGCGGTACAGACCGAGGTCACGGGCCTTGAGGAGGCAGTCAAACATCTTCTTTTGGGTGATGGGGTCGCCAATCTGCACGGCAGTGGCGGGCGAATCTTCATTGAGTTCTTCCGAGGAGAAGGTTGCGCCGTGGATACCGTCCTTGCCGATGCGGCCACCGGTCATGACGATGATATCGCCGGGCAGGGCGTTCTTGTCCTCAGACGGTTTACCGCCAACCAGACTCGGCATGATGCCCACGGTGCCGCAGAATACGAGCGGCTTGCCGGCAAAGCGGTCATCAAAATAGAGGGAGCCGTTGACGGTGGGGATTCCCGATTTATTGCCGCCATGTTCAACACCGGTCCGTACCCCTTCAAAGATACGTTTAGGGTGGAGGAGGCGGGCGGGGATTTCCTTATCGTAAAATGGTGTGGCAAAGCAGAACATATTGGTGTTGCACATGAGCTTGGCCCCCATGCCCGTGCCGAACGGGTCACGGTTTACGCCCACAATACCGGTTAAGGCTCCGCCGTATGGATCCAGGGCGGATGGGGAGTTGTGGGTCTCAACCTTGAACACCACATTCCACTCGTTGTTGAAGTCAATAACGCCGGCGTTATCCTTGAACACGGAGAGGCACCAGTCATCCTTGCCCATTGACTCGCGAATCTCCGCGGTGGGAGTTCTGATATAGGAGTCAAAGAGGGAGATGATCCTTTCCTTTTTGCCCGTATCAAGATCTTCGTAATCGATATTGCCGGCAAAGATCTTATGCTTACAATGTTCAGACCAGGTCTGGGCCAGCGCTTCAAGTTCCACGTCGGCGGCCTTCTCTGAGAGACCCATCTTCCTCCGTTGCTCGAGAATATCAGGGCGACCCAAATACTCACGGATGAAGATCATTTCCTCCAGGGTCAGGGCCAGGATGCCTTCCTTTGAGATGCGCACCAGCTCCTCGTCAGCAACATTCAGGTCAATTTGCGCCACCCTGGCCTCGGAATTGTCAACAACCTTGGCTGCGTAGGGTTTTACCCCGCCAGACGTGGAGAATTCATCCCTGGACATGATGGTGAAGCGCTGAATGAGTTCGTTGGCCAGCCCTTTTCTGGCGATGGTTTCCATATCCGCTCTGGAGAGATTGCCCGTTATGAAAAATTGGGTGGAGGTGTAGACCCCTTCAGCATCGTCCAGCTTACGGCCGAGCATGAGGCCCAGGGTGGCTGCGGCGGTCCGGCCTTCGTTGTCTGTCACACCGGGGCGGAAACCAACCTCGATGAGCCAGTCAAACTCAAGGTTCCATTCGAGCGCCAATGGTGTCAGGGAATAGTCCTGGGTGACCGGGTCAGAGAACGGCCCTTGGGCTGCTTCCTGAACCTGGGCATCGCTGATATCGGCGTCAACGGTAAAGATCTTGATGGTGCGGACAGAATCGATCTTGAAGCCAAGATCATTTTTGATTCTGGCACAGGTAGTTACGCCAAAAGAATCACGAAAGGCTGGTTTCAGACCAACCTGGATACGTGCGAGCATGGGACGACTCCTTCAAAGTTTTTTTTATATTTTCCCTATGATCTCTCGATCATAAAAGACAGGGAAATGTCTTTGTGTGTTAACCATTTTAAGTTACAACAGGTTATAAACCAACTATCATAACCTGTAAAGATTACAACGCGACAATGAATTTTTCTTTAATTAGGATGAATTGCCATGCAACTTCTGAATGATGAGCAGTATCTGCTTGATCTTCTGTTTAGACATAAGCTGATTAATGGAGAGCAGCGCAAGATGATTTCCCTGAAACGGGACCTCCAGCGCCAGAATCTCATGGTGAAGATGCGGGATCAGGGCATTGACAAGTCGGAAGTTCATATTGATCTGGTGGATATTATTCTTTCGTTTAATCTGGAAATTCCGGATAAGGCGGGGGAATTTCTCAGTGAAGAGATGATTGTCCGTCTCATTGCCGAGGACAGGGGATTACCCTTTAAGAAGCTTGACCCCTTGGATCTTGAGCTTGAGGTGGTGACCAAGACCATTCCTCAGAATTTTGCCATGCGCCATCTCCTTGTGCCTTTTGAGGTGCGCAACGGCGTGTTGCAGATGGCGGTCTATGAACCGGGTAATCTGGGGATTCTGGAGGATATTACCCGGGCGAATCAGGTAGAGATTAAGCCGTACATGGCCACGAAGACGGATATTAACCGTATTCTGGGGGAGTTTTTCGGGTTCCAGAAATCCATTACCAATGCGGAAAATCAGCTTAGAAGTCCCCATGTGGATCTTGGTAATCTTGAGCAGTTGGTCAAGATTGGTTCGGCCAAGGAGATCAGCGCTTCCGATAAGAATATTAAGGCCGCTGTCAGTCATATGTTTAATTATGCCTTTGATGAGCGGGCCTCTGATATTCATATTGAACCCAAACGGAACAAGTCGCTGGTGCGGTTCCGCATTGACGGGGTATTACATACCATTTATGAGCTGCCCAAGGTGGTGCATAGTGCCATGGTCAGCCGGATTAAATTTTTGGCACGGCTTGATATTACCGAGAAAAGGCGTCCCCAGGATGGCCGGATAAAGGTGGAGCATAAGGGCAAGGAGGCGGAACTCAGGGTTTCAGCGGTCCCTGTTTCCTTCGGCGAAAAAATCGTCATGCGGATTCTCAGTTCTGAAGTCCTGTTTCAGGATATTACCGACATTGGTTTCAATGAGCGCGATGCCGTCGTGTATAAGGAATTTATCGAGGCCCCCCACGGGCTGGTCCTGGTTACGGGTCCCACGGGTTCTGGTAAATCAACCACGCTCTACTCGACCTTGCACCATATAGCCTCGCCGGAAATTAATATTACCACGGTGGAAGATCCGGTTGAGATGGTGTATGAGGAGTTTAATCAGATAGCGGTGCAGTCGGCGATTGATGTTACCTTTGCCACCATCCTGCGTAATATTCTCCGCCAGGATCCTGATATTATAATGATTGGTGAGATTCGTGATCTTGATACAGCGGCGAATGCCATCCAGGCGGCACTCACCGGTCATCTGGTATTTTCAACCCTGCACACAAACGATGCCGTGTCCTCCATTACCCGTTTGGTGGAGCTTGGGGTGCAGCCCTTTCTGGTGGCCTCAACCCTGCTTGGTGCCATGGCCCAGCGTCTGGTGCGCACGATTTGCCCTGAATGCCGTGAGGATGTGTTGGTACCTATGGCGAATCTGCAGGGGTTTGGTTTTCCCTTGCCTGATAAGCCGGAAATAATGCTGCAGAGGGGTCAGGGGTGTCGACATTGTCGGGGCACGGGATATTATGGCCGGTCTGGGCTGTTTGAGATCTTTCCGATGTCGGATAGAATCAAACAGCTGACTGGTCAGAAGGCATCTGCTTCGGAAATGCAGACCATTGCCAAGGCGGAAGGGATGACAACCTTGAAAGAGGATGCCTGGCAGAAGGTGATGTCCGGGCTTACGACCTTTGAAGAGGCGGTTCGGGTGACGGGAAGCAGTTGATGGTTTTGACATAGACGTTTGCAGCGAGGAGCAACAGAACAAGTGGGAAAAACAATAGCAAAAAACAAGAAGGCCTATCACGAGTATATTATTACCGATGTGCTTGAATGCGGCATGGTGCTGGTCGGCCCTGAGGTAAAATCTATCCGGGCCGGGCGGGTGAATTTAAAGGACAGCTACGCCGTCATTAAGGATGGTGAGGTGTGGGTGCATAATCTCCATATCTCTCCCTATAAGTTCGCCGCCCAGGCCTCCCCTGACCCGACGCGAAAACGTAAACTCCTTCTCCATCGGAAGGAAATTGATAAGCTTGCCGGAAAAACCCAGGAGCGTGGTTTTACCCTGATTCCGGTGAAGATGTATTTCAATAGCCAGGGGTACATTAAGATTGGTCTTGGTTTGGCTAAGGGGAAGGATCTCTATGATAAGCGTCAGACCTTAAAGAAGAAGGAGGCGGATCGCGAGATGGGGCGTATTCGCAAGGAATACAGATGAGGTTTTTTCTTAGAAGATGCCCTCTGCGCTGAACATGAGTTCTTCATACCCACAGGGTGCAGCAACGGCCTGAATTGCAAGACTATTTTCACCTCAGGCATGACGTTCAAGATACGAGTAAGAGCGGAACGAGTGGCTGCAGGTCAAACAAGGGCCCAAATAAAAAGGGATTGCACTCTAGTAAAGAATGATTATATTTAAGAATTGTAGTGATGTATATTTTTTTGGAAAAATAAAATGGGGGTGAAACGGATTCGACGGGGATATATAAGCTCGGGTTGCATGTCGAGAATTCTATCTTGCTCGTAAACTTTGATAGAAAGTATAAAATAGTCGCTGACGACTATCAATATGCCGTTGCAGCATAAATAAGCAACTGCTCTTCCCTGTTATTTCTGCGGACGGGGTCTGGGCATCGACTAGCGGAATAGCCCCTGATTTTTTAGGCGGGTCAACGGGCGAAATTAAACTCCTAATAGTGCGAACGGCTCCTGGTCTCGGTGGAACTCTAGCACGATAAGCCTTTAAGCGGGAACAAACATGTAGACACCTGTAGGGGAGTATTTTCGGACGGGGGTTCAACTCCCCCCACCTCCACCATTTTTTAGAGTTGAAACAAGCAGTTATTGCTTTGTTGTTGGGTTTTAGGGCGGCCCATTAGTGGCCCATCCCTGTAGCTGACAATATTAATTAAGTGAGCCACCCCTAAAGGGTGGCTTTTCTTTTGACGTATATAGTTGCGTTTGCCGCTAAATTGAGGAGGGCAACGCAGATTTTATTTGTAGCGTTTAATTAGCCTTTTTAAACACGAACTAACTTCATTAAAGCTTCAAAAGAGTATAGGGCTGGTCTTCTGCCGGAGGCTTCTTCAATAGTAATAATTATATTATTGTCGAGCATTGCCCTTGTGAATCTTGCCGCGGTTGCCGGAGGTATGCCACAGCTTGATGTAAACTTATTATTTCTAAACACGGGATTTGTAAATACAAAATCGAGGGCGTTGACACTCCATTTAGAGGATAATACTTGAGCAAATATTTGCTTCATCTCTTCATATAGGGCATGTATATCTTCAGCTATTGAAAGATTTCGCATCGCTTGCTGTTCGATTGCTTTCAGGAAAAATTCGCACCAACATTCCCACTCACCATGTTTAGAAACATTTCGCATGGTCTCTATATACAGATCTTTATTGTCTTCAAAATAACCACTCACATAAAAATGAGGCGCTGTTATTATTCCTGAGGACCATAACATAAGTGTGATGAGCATTCGCCCAATGCGGCCATTTCCGTCTTTAAAAGGGTGCAGTGCCTCGAATTCGATATGAGTTATTGCAGCCTTAAGCAAAGCGGGATGTTCACTCTTTTCTATGTATTCAAATAAAGAGTCCAGCCCTTCTTGTAGTTTTTCAGGGCTGATAGGTATAAATAAAATTTCTTTTTTATTTCTATCTGCTAAATAGTTTTGTTCATTCTTAAACTCCCCTGGTGATTTTCTTGCTCCACGGCCAAAAGAAAGTAGTTTTTGATGTATACCTTTAATCAGTGACTGAGATAGTGGGTAGCCATCTTCAATTGCTTTTTGAGCTGATTTCAAGGATCTTTGGTATAAAATTGTTTCAATAACCTCGGATCTTACCTTTGAAGTGTCGGCCGTCTCATCGGCATGGTCTGCTTCATATTTAAGAATTTCATCCATTGTGCTCACGGTCCCTTCCATTCTGGACGAGATAACAGCCTCTTGATTCCTCAATGGAGCTAATAATATCTCACTATTGTGCATATTCTTGAGCATTTGATCGTAGCGTGCGATAGCATCTGTTGCCTTTATTATGGCGGTGATAAATTTTTCATAATTTAGTTCTGCAGGGGGGAACTTCCCATAATGGTACTTAGTCGCATTATCTAATTTTAACGGCATTCTGGTTTTACCTTGTTTGTCGTTTTGGGTGATATCTTAACATCTAGGTCGTTTGTTCATAGTATCGTTAGTTTTTTGATTGTCAATGGCTGGGGATATTAATGACAAAGCAGGTAGGGTCTCATATTTAACAATTTTTGAGAGGCAAGGCGGTTTGGCGTTAAGGAATTAACAACAAGGCGGGTTGATCATCAAATTTATCAATTTTTGATAGACAAGGTGTTTTGACGTTAAGGGATTAACCCCAACGTGACTTGATCATCATATTTATTAATTTATGAGAGGCAAAGTGGGGTTCGATAATCATTGAGAGAGACCACCTTTTCAGGTGGTTTTTCTGTTTTACCCCTCAATCAGTTCCTGACGACGGGATTCCCAGGCAGCAATCCAGTCGAGCACCTCCGGGCCGGGCATGGGTTTGGCGATGAAATAGCCTTGCGCCAGATCGCACCCGGATGCCTTCAAGAAGTCCCAATCGTCACGATCCTCCGGCCCCTCCGCTACGGTTTTCATCCCCAATTGCTGCGCTATGCTGAGGCTGGCCTCAAAAATGGTCCTGAGGGCGTCATTCCGCCAAGCGCCATGCACAAAACCTCTATCTATCTTGAGTTCATCAAAGGGAAGGTCACGCAGTTGGGCCATGGAGGAATTGCCGGTGCCGAAATCATCGATGGAGAGCCTGATCCGTTTGAGGCGCAGGCGAATGATGATGTCAAGGGCGGAAACAGGATCCTGCATCAAACGGCTTTCGGTGATCTCCAGGATGAGGTTGGTTAAGGGCACCCCTGCCTTTTCCGCCGTCCGGGCGATAAAATCAGGAAACTCAACGTCGCTGAAGTTGTCCATGGAGGCATTCACCGCCACCTTCAGATCAAGACCGGCATCCAGCCACTGGCGCGTCTGAGCCAGGGCTGCGGTCAGCACGACCCTGGTCAGATCATCGATCAGGCCGTGCTCTTCGGCCAGGGTGATGAATTGATCGGGAAACACCAGCCCATCTTCTGGATGGCGCCAGCGCACCAGGGACTCG
This sequence comes from Desulfobulbaceae bacterium, assembly GCA_027859235.1. GTDB lineage: Bacteria > Desulfobacterota > Desulfobulbia > Desulfobulbales > SURF-16 > JAJRUT01. The sequence continues at coordinate 648 of JAQIBE010000317.1, read as the reverse complement.
ACGCCAAAGACCGTGCCGGTGGCGAGTTCCCCCTTGGGTTGGTAATAGTTTTCCAGGTGGCCGGCTGCAATCGCCTGCCGTAGATCCTCGGCGCTATAAATCTTGCCGACGGCACGAGGTGGCGCAGGGGTGCAGATGTTTGCACCACGCTCCAGCATCTGTTGCAGCTGCTCCAGCGCCGCCGGTTTATGGATCGTGCCGAGGAGTTGCAGTTTATGGGCCAGGGCCAGTTTTTCAGCGGTCTCCAGGGTACGGGTGTCCTCGCCGCTGACGAGAACAAGTCCTTTGTCATAGTGGAGTGCCACAAGCTGCCGCACGAATTCGATGCCGTCCATTTCCGGCATCTGCAGATCGCAGAATATCAGAGAAATCTGGGCGGCATCGGCAGCCAGCTCGGCCAGGGCGGCGTGAGCGCTCTCACAGGGCACCACCTCCAGGTCGGTAAGGCTTCCGATTTGGCGGTGCAGTAATTTCAGGATAAAGGGTTCGTCATCGATAATCAGGATCTTCATATATGTTCTTCCTTGTCATGTTTTGTCAGCCATCCACGGCATTCCATCATCACTGTCTCGAGAGCAGCCTCAAATCCTACCATGCCTTGGTGGATTCCATCCAGGTCCTTGGCCTGACCGGCCTTTTCCAAAGAAA
>JAQIBE010000070.1 GCA_027859235.1 Desulfobulbaceae bacterium | reverse complement strand
CAGGTGGGGGCGCTGGCCTGTCTTGACGATGATGACCATTATAACAGGACCATGGCCATGACCCGTGACGGTATTGTCTGGCTAACCGCTGAAATTACCCGGCTCGGCTGCACGGTCTTCCCGACTCAGACCAATTTTTTCCTTGTTGATGTGGGATGTGACTGTAAAGACCTCTATGAACGTTTGCTGCATCTCGGGGTGATTATCCGTCCCATGGCAGCCTATGGTTATCCGTCCTATATTCGTATTACAGTGGGAACCGAGGCTGAAAACCGACGTCTGGTACAGGCCCTGTCCCAAGTATTGACAGCAATGAGGGCAGAATAAGATGCAGACGGTCATCACCATTGACGGACCATCCGGCGGCGGTAAATCCACTGTGAGTCGAATGCTCGCCTCCCAGTTGCACTATGCGTATCTTGATACAGGCGCCATGTACAGGGCTGTGGGTCTGTATGCCCGGAAACTGGGTACGGATCTTGAGTCCCCGGGTCAGGTGGAGGAGATGCTTGATTCCCTCGAGCTGTCTCTTCTGCCCGGTGATGGTGATACCCGGGTTCTGCTGGGCGGTGAAGATGTCAGCGAAGCCATTCGCACAGCTGAGATGGGGATGGTTGCCTCACGCATATCCGCGTTGGAGCAGGTTCGCGTCAAGCTTACAGAGCTGCAGCGGGAGATTGGTGCGAAAGGCTGCGTGGTGGCTGAGGGGCGGGATATGGGTACCGTGGTTTTCCCCCAGGCCCGACATAAATTTTTCCTTTCAGCCTCTGCCGAGGAAAGGGCAAAACGACGGGTGCAACAATTGGCAGAGCAGGGTGAAGTGGTGAGCTTTGCGGAGATCATGGCCCAGATCGAAGAGCGGGATCTGGCTGATTCCACCAGGGCCCTTGCCCCGCTGAAGCCGGCAGAAGACGCCATAATCATTGATTCCTCCCGGATTCCAGCCCAAGGGGTGGTGGATTTTATTATGGATCAGCTTGCAGCTGCATAAATTTCATTTCAGCATATCTCTAGAGCTTGAGCGGCTTGGCGTTAATGATTAAGCCGTTAGCGGTTTAGGGGGATAGTCTTTTAGTCTGTAGGTGGTAAAAATTGACTATGAAGTTCAAAATGTTATTCTAACAGACTAACAGACTTATTTGATGTTCTTCACCATATTGGGTTCAGACCAGTCATTATGCATGAATTGACTCTCGTCCGGTTTTTCCGGTTTTTCTTCGGCTAACCGTTGTTTGAGCCATTTTATCACATTGGTGAATTCACCGCTCATCTCAGCCAGGGCCCTGCCCCGGTGACTGATTTTATTTTTTTCACCCATATCCGCTTCCGCAAAGGTCTTGCCGAGCTCTGGTGAAAAGAATACGGGGTCATAGCCAAAACCACCTGTCCCGCGTTGCTCGGTGAGTATCTCCCCTTCACATCTGCCCTCATAGGTCAAGGCCGGCCCGGAGGGAACGGCAAGGGAGAGCGCACATTGAAAGGCGGCCTTGCGGTTTGTCTGGCCAGACAACTCTTGGAGTAATTTATCGATATTGTCCTGGTCTGTGGCATCTTCTCCGGCAAACCGGGCCGAATAGACGCCAGGTTTGCCATCCAGGGCTTCAACGGTGAGGCCTGAGTCGTCAGCAATGGCTGGCAACCCGAGAACCTTGGCGGTGAATAAGGCCTTTTTATAGGCATTATCATCAAAGGTTTCCCCATCCTCCACAACTTCTGGAATGGGACCAAAATCAGCAAGGGACAGGATCTCCACCGGCTGATCTTTTAATATATGCTGAAATTCCTTGAGCTTACCCTGATTTGTAGTGGCGATGACGATGGTTAATGGACGACTCATGGGCTAGCCCTCGGTAAATATTCAAGTCGAGCTGCAAGTTGTTTACAAGCAGCTCTTGAGGGGAAGAAACATAGCTTATTTAAGCAGAAACGAAAATATCTTTTCTTCCCCTGTGGCAATATGGCTGAACCGTTTACGAGGGAACCTTCCTGATTTTATCCCCCTTCATGTCATCCTTGAACAGGTCGTAACCCCGTTCCATGGCACAGAAGTCACCGCACATGGTGCAGGTCTTTGAGTTTTCCGGAGTACGTTCTTTCCGGATCTCAGCGGCCTTCTCCGGGAACAGAAGGCCCTTGAAGTGGTCATCCCATGCCATATCACGCCGGGCCAGGGCCACCTGCTTTTCACGTTCCCGCCGTTCCGGGTATTTGGCAATATCACCAATGTGGGCCGCGAGCTTTGTGGCGCGGACCCCTTCACGGACATCATCTTCATTGGGGAGGGCCAGATGTTC
>JAQIBE010000261.1 GCA_027859235.1 Desulfobulbaceae bacterium | reverse complement strand
GACAAGGACTCCGCATCCGGCAACCAATCGAGACAGGATGGCACTTTTTCCACCACCTGGTAATCGGTAGCAGCTGGAATCACATCCACCCCAAGGGCCTCAAATACGGCGATAGCCCTTTTCATATGGCTGGCTGAAGTCACCAGCAGAACCCGATCAAGCCCCTGCGCCTGCAGTATCGGCAGGATGTTGACACCATTCTGGTATGTATTCCGGCTCCTGGACTCTAAGAGCATAGCGTTTCTTGGGACGCCAAGCACCGCAAGCACCTCTGCCATCAATTCCGCCTCAGACACATGGCCATGCACGCCACCACCCACTAAAATAACAAGGGGTGCTTTTTTCGTCCTGTACAGCCTGGCTCCGTGAAATAAGCGATCAACAGAGCCGCCAAGATCAGAGCTGCCAGTGCCGGGCACAACACCGCGTGTCATGCCGCCAAGAATGACAATAGCATCCGCTACAGGCAGATCTTCCACCACAACAGGAGGGTACTTATTTTCAAGGGAACCCAAGATAAAGTCGGCACACACAGCGGTGGAAGACACCCACAAAAGGCCCACCGCCAGCAATACGGATAAAATGGCACACCGCTTAAAACCCTTCAGTCCCAGAAGTACGCCCGAAAGGCAGAGAATGATCACCAACCCGAGTGGATAAATGACCAACGGCAATAATTTAGTCAGCAAAAAACTCTCACCTCTCACCCCTCACCACCCATGTCCCCCTGGCCTTTTCAGCAAGACGTTTTAAACTTCGGGCTTCTTCACCCAAGTCTTCAAAGACAAAAGGATTCAAAAATTGACGACCCCATAGCAAGGCTCGATCAGTCTTGTTGATCTGGGCGATATCACAAACTTCAGTCCAATTATCAACGATGGCGTGCAATTGATTTTCCATAATGGTAATTGCCTTTTTCCTGTGTAGCAAAAAATGACTCGCAACCTCCAAACAGAGTGAAAGACGGCTCAGGCGACTTTCGCCTGCAATCAACATGGCCTGGGATGCTTCATTGCCGCCTCGTCCTTGTGGGCAAATATCATAAGCAGGGGTGAGGCTGAGCATGTTGCCATTCCAGAAGGCCGCATGATTGCGTGCGTGATCATCGGTGTTTCCACACAGGATATTAAAGACCAGGCGAGAAAAGAGCTCTTTAAGGGTTTGTGCGGCGTTGGTAAAGCGGTGGCGAATGATCTCCGCCAGTTCTTCATAGCTTGCGTAACGCGCCATCATTTCATCGAGGCCGAATAATGTCAGGGCCGAAACCACAGCTCTCCTTTGCCAGTTTCCATCCGCAAACACACGGTCGAAGCGCTCAATAAGTAATACATCCTTTCCAGATGCCTGAGTCAGTGTGACAGGCGCAACCTGTATTCCCGCCATCTGTGCCAGACGCATGGCGACAAACTCCGCCTTGACTACACTATACAGATCCGTACTGGTTGAAAATTTCGCAATATATTTTTTGCCGTTCTCCTCAATCAAGGCCTTGGGCCTGGCTCCACCAATGGAACTGCCATGATACAAAGCCTGATCCAACTCCAGCGTTAATGGCACTCCCTGTTCGACCCGTTCTGCTGATTTCTGCAAGTCAACAATAGAGACATTCGTTGGATTGCGGGGTACATACTCGGTGGCAGAGAGTTGGAAGTCCAGCGCACCGATTCTGTCGGAGCCTGATTCTAGAAGATAGGTCAACTCATTAAGGATATTTGTATCTACATGAACATCTCTTATCCCGAGTTTTTGGTTGATCAGGACTCGTCGTCCCCAGGCATCAGGCGAAGCATCGCGAATACTGCCAGGCATATGCAGTCCGCCAGGCAAGGGGAGAATGCCAGTGGTTAAGGGCAGCTCCGGTTCATATATGGAAATGGCGTTATGTCGTGCCAAATAACTCCGGCCATAATGAAAGAGCAGTTGTTCTCCGGAGGAGAAGAGTTTGCCGGCAACCACAGGATCATGCATCCCAGGCAGCCAGATCCAGACAAATGCTTCAGTATAGATTATGTCAGAATTCATCATCTACCATCATGGCATTCCTGCGAATCTTTTTGGGCAACACAGTGAGCTTCTCATCTGTTTGCTCGAGGTGATGGGCAAGTGACGACCTTTCAGGGTCAAAGAGTTTTACTCCCACAAGAACAGCCACCTCAAAAAAGAGACCAATGGCGCAGCCGGAATGGCCTTTTTCGATTTTCTGCAGGGTCGCCCTGGCAATACCTGCTCTTTCAGCTAAATCAGATTCGTTCCAATTATGTTTTTTTCGGCCAAGCTGGATCAGCTTTCCCAGCAAACACAAGGCTTCTCTGGTATATTTTGAGTAAATTCTCTTTTTTGTCATTTTTCTGAGACCACCCATGAATTGGATATTATTGCAGCCATTAGGGATACAAACGACTATAATAATAGCCATTACCTTAGCAGGCGTCAATGATAATCCTCAACCAGTGGATACTATTAAGAGTTCTCCATTTGGTCGGAATGTCACCGCCCCCTCTGTCATTCCGAACGCATATGAGGAATGACAGAGGGGCCGCCCTGAAGATCTCTCCCTGCAGTCGAGATGACAGTCAGGGAGGCACAGGAGACAGCCAGAACACCATTCCCCATTGCGCTGTTGCCGCAGCATCCCTGTTAATGAGTTAACCCAAGAAGAGTTGCCCAAGACGATAACTGGCCATTCTGCCCCTCTGTCGTCCGAAAAGTATTCGTTAAATTTCAGAAGGTTACGCCAGTTATGCACTTATGCAACAACGTCCCTCTTTTTCCTCATCATAAGATATTCAGCTCGTTATAAACTTCCAACGTGCGACTGATAACAATCTTTTCATCAAAATTCTCCAGGACGATTTCCCGGCCGGCCTGGCCAAAACGTCGGCGCAGCGCACTGTCCGAGATCAGCTTTTCCAGGGCACTGGCCAGGGCCTGACCATTTCGTACCGGAACCAGCAGGCCATTGACGCCATCGCCCCTATAGTCCTATAGTCGGGTCGGACCACGTTAATATTTTGAATTTGTTGAATTAAAATCCAACAAATAGGCGTTATCCAGGCTTACAATGCCTTTTTTACCGTCAAAAAGCGTCCTGTACGTCGCCTGGGGTTCTTTAAGGCCGCTAATACCATCAAGGGAAACCAAAGAACGCCCCTGGGCCCTGCCCGCAAGTCTCTGCTTTATATCTTCAACAAAGTGCTCACTGCCAACCGCAACGGACTCACTCCAGAGAGAATTTCTGGTGAAAGAATTATTTTTGAGCTCTATCTCCACCCGGTTGTGATGCTCCTGCAGGAAATCTTTTTCGTTGTGAAAACTAAAGATTTCCAGCAGTGCCTTCCTGTTGATAATCGCATAACGCTTGGGCGGGTTGTGAATTTCATTGTAGCCGCTAATGGCATACTCTGAAGGGTGTCGAACAACCCCGGCCCTGACCATATTAAGATCAATATAGACCAGACATTTTGCCAGATGCTCATCAGTCTCGACGGCTGTGGCATGGTATCGGTCTTCCCAAAACGCGCCCGTCCTCTTTTTCCGGATGTTGAAATCCTGACCAGTCCTGCCGGCAATTAACTGGAGACTTCTCGATATGACATCTTCCCCGGTATCTACTACAAGCAGATGGATATGGTTTGAGGTGGCAATATAATTGAGAACACAGAGTCCATATCGTTTCTTGGCCTCATAAAGCCAGTGGCACCAGCGCTTTCTGTCTTTGTCAAACTTAAGGAGGAACTCCTGTTTATGACATCGATGGGTAATGTGCCAGACGCATCCAGGAATATAATGTCGATGAGCTCGCGCCATAATTATGGCAGGACAAGCGGTGTTGTTAAAATGAACTTTTTATGCATACAAAGTGACCTCTAAGAGCAAATAAAGCCGGTTTCCCAGCTTTATTTATCATAATATCAACAAGTTATCTTGGTACGACCCCGCGACCGCGACCGTGGTCCGACCCCACCCAACCAAAGAATTCCTTACTTACCGCTTTAAATCGCGATAAAAGTTTTCATGCGAGACCAATAGCAGTAACATTCTGCTCTCTTGGTCATATTCATAAGCGAGTAAAGTGAGATGCCCTCTACATTTGAATTTGTAAACAAACACACCAGCCAAATCACCCTTTTTAGAAACCCCA
>JAQIBE010000191.1 GCA_027859235.1 Desulfobulbaceae bacterium | reverse complement strand
CCATTCCAGATAATGGTTTTGGCACTATCCAGGGCCTCGTGGAAGAGCATCGTCGTGGCAGGGCCAATGTCAAGGATCATCCACTCTGCAGGGACTTCCTGAGCGGTTGTTTGTTTTGTTTCAGCCTCGGCGTCAAAGCGGTCGGCGACAATGCAGTCCACCGGGAGGTAGAGTTTGACGTTTTTCTGCTGGGCTGTAGTGATGAGAGATCTGGCAGTTTCAACAAGATCCTCCTCAAGGAGGGACTTGCCGACATCGTAGCCCATGGCGGCAAGGAAGGTGTTGGCCATGGCGCCGCCAATGATCATTTTGTCCACCCGGTCCATGAGGTTACGCAAGGCGCCAAGTTTTGATGAGACCTTTGCCCCGCCAATAATCGCCACCAGGGGCCGGCGGGGGTCAGCAACGGAGCGGTGAAAATAATTCATTTCCTTCTGGAGGAGGAAGCCCGCTCCGCATTCACTGAAATGGTGGGTGACACCTTCAACAGAGGCATGGGCGCGGTGGGCAACGGCAAAGGCGTCATTGATGTATACGTCCGCAAGGGCGGCGAGTTTGCCGGCAAATGTGGCATCGTTGTCTTGTTCTTCATCATGGAAGCGGAGGTTTTCCAGGAGCAGGATTTCACCCGGCTTCATGGCACCGATCATCTTTTCCACTTCCTCGCCGATGCAGTCAGGGGCGAGCTTAACATCCTTGTCCAGGAGGCGTCCTAACCTTTTGGCTGCGGGGGCCAGGCTGAATTCAGCGAGTCGTTGCCCCTTGGGGCGGCCGAGATGGGACATGATGATGATTCTGGCCTGTTCATCCAGGGCATAGTTCAAGGTTGGCAGGACCCCGCGGATACGGGTGTCGTCGGTAATGTTTCCCTGGCCGTCTAAAGGGACATTGAAGTCAACGCGGATGAGAACTCTCTTTTTGTTTATATCAAGGTCACGAATGTTTCTCACAGGGGGTCCTTGTTGTCTATGGATTGGTCTTAAATGGTGTTGAAATAATTATCTTAAGTGCAGATAGCCTATACCATTGGTTAAGGTTTTTCTATCTAAAAGTTGGTGTGGATTGCTTTGGCTGGCTGGTGGGTATGTCTATTTTATGGTAACGGGGAAATGTTATGCAATTTCATGACAATAGCATCTTCAACCGGTGAACTGTAGTATTTTTTGCGGACGGCCACCGGCTGAAACTTACATGCTGCATAGAGGCGTCTGGCCGGAAGGTTTGATCTGCGCAGTTCCAGAAAACAGGAGTGGGCGGATTGGTTCTTAAGAAACGTTATGGTTTTGTGTAAGAGGGCTGTGCCAATGGCCTGCCGATGGTATTTTTCTGCTACGGCAATTTTATGAATTTCAGCTTCGCCGCCAAGGAGTTGTCCGCAGATAAAGCCGCAGAGTGCATGGGTTTGAGTCTGTCGGGCGATGAAATGAAAGGAGTGGGCCGCTTTGATGTGCTGGCTGAAATGTAAGGTGGCCCAGCTTGATAAATTTTGGCGATCAAGATGGGCCACTTCTGTAACATCGTCATCCGTCATGGATGAGATCTGGATCAAGGTTACACCATGGTCTCAGCAATGGAGACGGTGCGGTCGGCGAGCATGTTCGTGTAACTGCCAAGCTCGTTGTCGTACCAGCCATAGATAACCGCCTGGGTTACAGGGACCTCAAGGAACTGCGGCTCTCCGTCCTTTTTAGCTGCACTACAGCCAATCTTGTCCATGTTTACCTTAATGGACGCAGTACGGGTATGGGTCTCTGTTCCTTCAATGATCGTGGCGGCTGCAGGGCTGCCGATGATGTCGCAGGAGACATTCTGCTCCTCGGAGTAGCGCAGGTAGGAGGAATGCTGCCCGAATTCCTTATAGGTCGCATTGATCTTGGCACGATTTATAGGGTCTTTCAGGTCGTCCTGCAGGTTCAGGACAAGGACAATGAGGGAACCTGTTGATGTGGGGATACGCACACTTTCAGCCATGAAACCAATGGATTTCATTTCAGGAATAACCAGGCGCAGCGCCTTGGCAGCTCCTGTGGTGGTGAGGATAATATTGTTTAAAATGGAGCGGCTCTTACGTAAGTCGGTAGCCCCTGTTGCGGGCAGAGAGTCAAGTACCTTCTGGCTGCCTGTGGCGGCATGGACGGTTACCATTGAGGCGGAAAGAATATTTTCTGCGCCAAACTGATCCAGTAAGGGTTTGATCATGAAGGACAAACAGGTGGTGGTGCAGCTCGCGGCCGAGATGAGGTTATGCTGTGAGGGGATATAATCATCCTCATTGATGCCCATCACGGTTGTAATGGCATCGGCAGGCATTTCCATGCCTTTGGCTTTGATCTTGAACGGGGCGGAAAG